>NZ_JBLWMW010000002.1:117437-173117 GCF_048515945.1 Pseudoalteromonas 'SMAR' | reverse complement strand
TGCGCATTATAGGGAGAATCGAAAACGATGCAACCCCTTTTTTAAAGAAAACTTAAAAAAACAGGTTGTTCGAACACAATTAGTACAGAACGCCTAGTTTAGATACAAAAACACCTGCTAATGGCAGGTGTTTTATCTTAATTCAACCAATGTTGGTTAATTTTAGAACTTGTATTCGACACCTACGCCCAAGTAATCTTTCTCAACTTGGTTATCGGCATCAAAGGTAGAATAGAAACCATACACTTTTGCGTTTTTCGCTAGTTTATAGTCCACACCTAGTGAAATACCATCCACTTTATCACCACTATCAAAGTCAATAACTTGGTATTGCGCCTTCAAGGTAGTGCTACCTAGTTTATAAGCTGCATTTAACATGTAGCCGTCCGCTTCAGCAGTGCCGTCTACTTTCTCTTGTGTTTGGTACATTGCACCTAGTTTAAAGTCAGCCAGCTTACCCTGAACAGACATACGCACCGCATCATAACCTTTTACTTCGCTATCAACCGCAATTGCAGCATAAATAGAAGAGTTCTTTAATTTAGCATCGCCATAGGTAAGTGCTGTCGATAAGCCGTTTTCACCTTCTTCTTTGTCTTCTGCAATGTAGCTACCTAAAATGCGGAAGCCATTTAAGCTGTTAGACTGATAAGAAATTGAGTTGCCTAAGCGGTTTTCGCCTTTGAATAAAACTTTGATATCGCCTTCAAGGTCACCAAACTGGTCAATTTTACCTTGAGATTGTTTCAACGCGGTATCATTACGCCCTACAACAACCTGACCGAAGTTACCCTTAATACCAACATACTGATTACGAGCTGTAATATTATCTTTATCGCCTTTAGAATCGGCGTCAGAAACATCCACTTGGAATTCAAGCTTGTAAATAACCTCTAAACCAGAATCTAACTTTTCAGACCCTTTAAAACCTAGGCGAGAAGCATTGCTCTTGATCTCAGTGAAAGAGCCTGCACCATCATCAGATGATTGAACAGAAACGTTTGCTTTACCATAAACGTCAACTTCAGCATTGGCTTGGAAAGCCAGCGCGCCTAGAAGAGATAAAGCTAAAGCAGTCTTAGTTAGTTTCATGTGTATTTCCTCAATATCGCAACACGTAATTTTAAAACACGCGAATTTTGGCATTGATAAATGACAGAATTATTACATCGACAATATTTCTGAAAATAAAATGACATGCAAAGTTAAACTAAGCGTCATAAAAGATTCATCTTAATTTTGGGAACAAGGTTACTTTACCTCAGCCAGAAGACTAACAATGGTTTCAATATGCTCTATTTGTTCGTTGTCTTTGTGGTAAGCAACAAATACTTCTCTTGCGTTTTGCTCTACTTCCTCCACTAAAAACAGATGACCCTTAGCAATGGCATCTTGCGCTAAGGCTTCTGGTACAAAGGCTGAGCCACCACATTGTAATATGAGGTCTAAAGCAATCCTTCCTGTGCTGGTTCTGAAGTAAGGAGGGTTGCTGCCAGAGTATTGCTTCGCATGCCACAGTGAATACGCCGTGCCCCAATCAACATAAACATACTGGTTGTCGAAAAACTCGGCTTTGGATACTTTTTCAAAAGTACTGACCGGTATTATCGCCAAATGACGAATGGGCTTTACCACCAATTCATCAACCTTGGGAGGATCAAAAAGCACCGCCACATCCAAGGTGCGCTCCAGCAGTAATCGTGTACTTTCTTGTTGCGCTTTAATTTCTGCAACTAAAGAGACCCCAGGCATCGCCGAAACAATATGGTTAATGCCAAACTGTAAAAATGCATCCCATATGTTTGCTGTACCACTGAGCGACACTTGTTTGTGCATATTATTTGCCAAAGCCACGTCCACTTTAGCGCGCTGCATGCCCGTTAAAATCATTTTTGCATGAGGCAGTAGCCTTTCCCCAGGCGCAGTTAATTGGATATTGTTACGCTGGCGGATAAACAAATTCACTCCCAAGCTTTGTTCTAACTGCCTGATCCTAAAGCTCACTGCCGACTGAGTAATGTATAAATTCTCGGCGGCACGACCAAAATGGCGAGTGCGTACCACTTCGACAAAAGTTTTTAATAGATCTATGTCCATTTTTCTTCCTGACGATAAAAAAAACTCATTTTTTAAAATCCAATTCTTGATCCATACTCCTGCCAAGTAACCCTTGAGGACTTTGTTATGGATCATAATCTAGCCACTTTGAAACACGCTTTCACAAGCCCTAAAGCATTTTATGATGACGCCAACTTCCCCCGTGGATTTGGTCGCAGCGGTCATTTCACTTTACAAGAAGCTGAAATTCTTGAGCAATGTGGTGTAACGCTAAGAAGCTTATACAGCAAAGCACAAGAACCGCAAAACAGTTTTCAGCTACAATTTGTTCAAGTAATGGATGGTGCCTCTGCTCCTACCAATGCTGTGGAAAAAGCTTGGGCTAAATATTTAAAGCTGACAACCTGTAAAACTAAATTTCATACTTTATTTGGTCGTTCAAAGGTGCAAAACGACACCAGTGTGGCCGTCAGTGTTGATATTGATGATGAGCTGTAATGGCAGTTATGACTCAATAGCTTAATAACCGGGCTCTTTAAAAGAGCCCATTTCTTTAGCATTTTTTGCGCAATATCGTCATAGATTGTTATGACTTTTTAATAAGTTTTCCAAACTAGCATTGCTTTTACTTTTATATGCGTTAAGAATTAGTAAAACATCAGCTATCGGCGAACACTGTGACTCGAAAAATCTTAATCATTGAAGACACGCCAACAATTGCCAGAGTACAAAAGCACATAGCCACCAATGCCGGCTATCATGCCGATATAGCCGAGTCTCGAGCCCAAGCTGAGGCGCTAATTAAACAAAACCAGTATTTTTGCGCGGTAGTTGACTTTATATTGCCCGACGCCCCTCGTGGAGAAGCAATTCCCTGCACTATCAAAGCCAATATCCCTACTATAGTCATGACGGGAAACCTCGAGAGCCAAACACGTAAAACGGTTGAACAGTACCCTATCATTGATTACATCACTAAAGAGAATAAACAGGCTTACCAATATTTGCGCCGCCAATTAGAGCGATTGCCTAGAAATGAAAACGTCAAGATACTTATTGTTGATGACTCAGCGACGGCAAGACAATACATCTCAACTTTAGTGAAACGTCATAAATACCAAGTCTTCGAGGCCACTGACGGCGTTGAAGCACTTGAAGTGCTTAAGGCACATACTGATATTTCGGTTATTATTACCGACAGTGAAATGCCCAATATGCGCGGAGAAGAACTGTGCTCAGAGATCAGGCGCTTATATACCGACGATGACAAAGCAATTATTGGTGTTTCAGGGGTCGATACAGAGCACCTGTCAACGCGCTTTCTTAAAAATGGCGCTAACGATTACTTACGAAAACCATTTAATGCCGAAGAGTTTTATTGTCGCTTAAGTCAAAACGTCGACATGCTCGAGCATATTCAGACCATCCGCAAACAAGCCAATACAGATTACCTTACAGAGTTACCTAATCGTCGTTATTTCTTTGCTATAGTGAGAAAAGCACTGCATCAAAGGGCTAAGCAACAGCAGTCAAGTGCCATCGCCATGCTTGATATTGATCATTTTAAATTGGTTAATGATAACTATGGTCACGATTATGGCGATGCCGTGTTAGAAGCCTTTAGCCGTGCTTTTAAGCAGCACTTTGAGCAAGACTTAGTGGCTCGCTTAGGAGGTGAAGAGTTTGCGGTGTTCTTTGCGACTGAAGATAAAGACGCTTGTCTCGAAAGATTGGAAGCCTTTAGAGCCTATATTGCCGACAATAGCGCGAGTTTTACCGATAAAGATATAACCTTTACCATTTCAATTGGTTTTAGTGATGAGGTCAGCAGTGATATCGACCGCTTGGTTAAGCAAGCCGATATCAACCTTTATCAAGCTAAAGAGTTAGGACGAAACCGTCTTATTGGCTAAGCGTTTACGTCTATCGCGGTATGAGTCAAGGCTAAACATGGCCAGTGCACTCCAAATAAAGGCAAAGGTAACCGCCCGCTCGGTATCAAACGCTTCGCCGTATAACACCACCGCCAAAATAAACATTAGACTGGGTCCAATGTATTGGAAAAAACCTAATGTGGTATAGGGGATCCGCTTTGCAGCTGCAGTGAAGCAAAGTAACGGCAAGGTAGTGACAATTCCGGCGCTTATTAGTAATGCATTCGTATACCAGTTGTTGGCATACAAATTACTTGTGGCACTGGGCTCCACCCACCACCAATACATTAGTGCGATGGGACTCAAGATCAATGCCTCAATCAGTAACCCAGGTAAAGACTCAACCGCGAGAGTTTTTCGCAATAGACCATAAATGGCAAAAGAGCCCGCCAATGAAAACGCAATAACAGGGAAAGAGCCAAAGCTGATTAATTGCAACACCACACCCACTATGGCCAACACCACAGCAAACTTTTGTGCGCGGCGCAGACGCTCAGAAAGAAATAACATGCCTAGCAATACATTTAATAGCGGGTTGATGTAATACCCTAAACTGGCATCGAGCATAAAACCATTATTCACCGACCAGATAAAGAGTCCCCAGTTGAACCCCAGCAAACAGGCAGTGAGCGTTAGCATTGCCAATAGTTTTGGCTGTCGAACAATTGCGACAATCTTAGGCCACTGTTTTTTTGCCAATACTATTAACATAATAAATAATACAGACCAAATCACTCTGTGCACTAAGATCTCAATCGCATCCACATGAATAAGTTGTTTAAAATAAATGGGTGCTAAGCCCCACATTAAAAAGGCAAGAATGGCGAGCAGGTGCCCCTTGTTTTGTTCATCAATTACCGACATGTCGACCTTGGCAGAAGTTGCAAAGAGAACTGCAATTATACCATCAATAAAACACCAAGCCATTAAACTTAGATAAAGCGTGGCTCATTACATCACTCAGTCATGCGGTTAAATAAACAGCAGTCCGAACACCCTCACGACAAAAAGCAAAGACAATAAATAAAAAAAACTCTAGAATGGCGGCAATGGAAACACTCTTAGACGCCCCAACTAAAGACCCTAAAACGGTACTCAAAGATGTATTTGGTTACAGTACCTTTCGTGATGGTCAGCTAGAAATTATTCAGTCCAGTCTTGCTGGTCAGGATACCCTTGTGCTGTTACCAACTGGGGGTGGAAAATCACTTTGTTATCAAGTTCCAGCCCTGCTGTTTGAAGGGGTTACAGTGGTTATTTCCCCCTTAATCTCATTAATGCAAGATCAGGTAGCACAGCTAAAAGCGCAAGGTGTGGCGGCAGAGTATATTAATAATAGCGTTGCTTGGGAGCAGCAAAGAGCCACCTATGAAGGGCTCCAGCAGGGTACGGTAAAGTTACTCTATGTGGCACCTGAAAAAGCACTGCAAAGAGACTTTATAGAGCGCCTAAGCAGCTGCAATGTGGCTTTATTTGCCATTGATGAAGCCCACTGTGTGTCGCACTGGGGACATGACTTTCGCCCTCATTACTTTCGTTTAAAAGAGCTCAGACAATATTTCCCTACGGTGCCACTTATGGCCCTCACCGCCACGGCAGATTTAGCTACTCGGCGAGATATCGTCCAGCAGCTTGATATGCGAGCGCCATTTATTCATACCGGCAGCTTTGATAGGCCCAATATTCGTTACACCATTGAAGAAAAGTTTAAGCCCTTATCACAGCTATTCCGCTACTTAAAAGAACAAAAAGGACAAAGTGGCATCATATACTGCGGCAGTCGCAAGCGTGTAGACGATATCGCAGAGCGCTTGATTGAATCTGGCTATAACGCCGCGGGTTATCATGCTGGCCTTGATAACGAACAGCGCCAGTTTGTGCAAAACCGCTTTGCCCGCGATGACATCCAAATAGTTGTTGCGACCGTTGCTTTTGGCATGGGCATTAATAAACCAAATGTGCGCTTTGTGGTGCATTACGATATTCCCAAAAGCATAGAAGCCTATTACCAAGAAACCGGTCGCGCCGGTCGTGATGGCTTAGCCGCAGAAGCCGTGATGTACTTCGACCCCGCTGATATCGGCCGAGTTAAACGTTTTTTTGAAGACATCCCTGATGAGCAGCGCCGCCGGGTTGAAGAGCAGCGTTTCCAAGCTATGTCGAGTTTTGCCGAAGCGCAAACTTGCCGTCGCCAAATTCTCTTGAACTATTTTAGCGAATACCAACGTGAAGCCTGCGGAAACTGTGATATTTGCTTAAATCCGCCGAAACAATTTGATGGTACCGTGGTAGCTCAACAAGCATTATCTTGTATATATCGGGCAGAGCAACGCTTTGGTTTAGGTTATATCGTTGATCTACTGCGTGGTGCAAATACTGCTCGGATCCGCGAACACAATCACCATGATCTCTCTACCTATGGCATAGGTAAAGAACACAGTAATGAATTTTGGCTTAGTATTCTGCGTCAGCTCATCCACCATGGCTTAGTGAATCAAGACATCACCCAAGGCGCGACGCTGCGACTTACAGAAGCGGCAAGAGCCGTTTTACGTGGCGAATACACCCTGCACCTAGCAGAGCCGAGGCTGGCGGCAAAACACGTCTATCAAGACAAGCTTGCGCAGTTTAACTATGACAAAAAGCTATTTGCCAAACTGCGCGCCCTGCGCAAACAGTTGGCTGATGATGACGATGTCCCGCCTTATGTGGTGTTCAACGATAGAACCTTGGCTGAAATGGCGCAAAAGACCCCCACCTCTGACAGTGAGTTTTTGCAAGTCTCTGGGGTTGGCTTTACCAAGTTGAGCAAATATGGTGCCCCATTTATGCAGTTAATACGAAATTATTTGGAGCGTGATTAATGACCTCTGTCACTTTAGACTCGCAATATGAAGTAATCATCGTCAGCAGTGAACAGCTGCCAAACGATGAAGACTTTGAGCTTTGGGCACAAATATTTTTACACCACCAGCACATTAACATGATTGAATTCTCAGCCGGTGCCGATAGACATCAGTGGCGATTTCAGTTTCAAAATAGTTTTTTTAATCTTAATTTTGAGCATTACAGTAACAGCGTTTGGATTGCTCCAGATGGCTTAGACGCCCTTGAATTACTGCCTTCACTGCACCAAGTACTCTCTGATTAACGCCTCATAAAGTCATTTAAGTCTATAAATAGTCTTAGTTTTTGTTATTGTTTCTAAGCAAGCTAAAGCAAAATCGACCATACTAAAGGCATTACAGACTAGAAGGGCACGTGATGACAATAAGATGGCTATTACTCGTCACCCTATTATTTTTTAGCAGCATTGCCATGGCGCAAGGAGCTGAACAAGTTCCTGCGCTAGATCTGTCGAATAGTTGCAGTAATAACCGTACTGATAGTGAGCACGACCAAAGCTTAACGCGCCAACTTGATAGCCAAGAAAATTACCCCAAAGCGGCAACGGGAAAGAAAATAATCGACATTGAGCTGCGTCAGCTCAATGTCTTTGATACCGACAAGCCGGAAGAAAATAATGCCCTGTTTCGGTTTGCCAACCGCTACCACATACAAACCAAACCTGAAGTATTAAAAAGCGTGTTATTGTTTCAAGAAGGCGATGATTACGTACCGCGTAAACTGGCTGAATCAGAGCGTTTATTGAGGCAACAATCCTATCTTTACGATGCCCGCATTTATGCCGTCGAAAATTGCGATGGCGATATTTTAGTGACCGTGATCACCCGTGACTTATGGACCTTACTGCCGGATTTAAGCTTTAGCCGCAGTGGTGGTGAAAACACCTCCAGGATCGGCTTTCGAGAGAGCAACCTACTTGGCTATGGTAAGCGTCTGTCTTTTACTCATATTAAAGAAGTGGACCGTGCTGGTTATTTGTTTGTCTATGACGACCCCAATATTTTAGGTTCAAGGTACACAGGTCGCATTGAGTACTCCGATAATGACGATGGCGAGCGTCACTATGTTAGTGTCAATTATCCATTTTTTGCCACCGATACGCCTTATAGTTACGGCTTTACCAATTTCTCTGACGAGCGCGAAGAACCTATTTATTCTGGCGGTGAAACCGTCTCTGAATTCAACCAAAAAAGAGACGTCAGTCAATTTTACTTCGGTCACTCACAAGCACTCGGTGGTAACTGGACACGACGCTTAATTGCCGGTTATCGCCACGAAGAATACCGCTTTAGCGCTATCCCAGAAACCACGCTCGCCATCGCCCGCGATAGATCGCTAAGTTACCCCTATGTGCAGGCACAATGGTTTGAAGACTCGTTCGTCAAAGTGCGAAACTTTGACTCTATTTATCGCACCGAAGACTTAAATTTAGGTTGGAATATTCGCGCCTTACTAGGATACTCTCCAACGGCTTGGAGCGACGATGACGAACGCCTAATCTACTCACTTAACGCTGACACCGCTCACTATACCTCAGATAATAGCCTTTGGCGTTTTGCTATGGATCTCAATGGTAATTGGAATCAACACACTGACCGCGCTGAAAACCTCATAGCCAGTTTTAATATTCAATACTACTTAAACACTAGCCTTTACCAGTCTTGGTTTCTTAACGCCAGCTATAGCTATGGTAAAAACCTCACCTTAGACAAACAAATTACTCTAGGTGGCGAAACCGGGTTAAGAGGCTACCCAATTAAGTATCAACAAGGCAGTAAACGCGTACTGCTTAACATCGAAAAGCGCTTCTATTGGGAGTACGATTTATGGCGTTTATTCAAAGTTGGCGGGGCCGCATTCTTTGATGTCGGCAAAGCCTATGATTCTCACCTTGCCATCAATGCTAACGAGTCAACACTGAAAAACATTGGCCTTGGGCTTCGGCTCGCGCCCAGTAGAGCAAACTCGGATATCATGCTGCATATCGATGTCGCAGCGCCGCTTGGAGGCCCAGATGACGTTGATGATGTGCAATGGTTATTTACCGTAAAAAACCGCTTTTAGGATAGAAAATTGCGTGGTATAAGGCTAAAAAAATATTCGGATACCAATTAAATTGCACGTGTTAGATTTCGTTCTCAGTCAGTACAAACTTTTTTCTTCATTAATCGCCCTGCTGCTCTTTCCGCTGCTGGTTTCAGGGTGTTGCAAGCTGCTGGAAAAAGTAACACGCGGCAAAATTGACTCCCATCGCAAGCAGCGCGCCGAGCTGTTAGTAAAAACTATCGTGGCGTTTGTCTTTGTATGTGTCATGTTGGTGTTTTGGGGCATAGAACTAAAAGGGCTTTTAGTGCTCGGCTCTTCGCTTTTTGCCATGCTCGGAGTCGCTATGTTTGCAGGCTGGTCACTGCTTTCTAATCTGACCTCATTTTTGCTTATGTTCATTCAAAATGATTATCGCGTTGGCAATTGGGTACGCGTTGTCGATGGCGCAAACTTCATTGAAGGATGTATTGTCGAAATGGGATTAATGAGTGTGGTGCTGCGCCATATTGAGGGTCATAAAGTGGTTTACCCAAACAATTTGTTTGTCACTCGCCCCGTACTTGTGCTCAGTCAAGAGCCACAAAAACCCAAGCTCGCTACTACCAACAAAAGAGTATTAGGCCCTAAGAAATAGGGCCTATGTCATCAATAAAAGTTTCTAGCTGTTGCTCAACAATGCTATTGGCGTGGGCAAAATAGGCTAAGTGAAACACCGCATCGCCTTCATTCACCAGAGGCAGCATTTGCTGACCAATCACAATACCACTGCGCGGCGCCACTATTTCTTCTTCACTTTGGCCTAGGGGGCTGTCTATGTAGGCTAGCACTTGACCTTTGGCGACTCGCTCTCCGAGGTTAACCTGAGCACGTACAATGCCATCAACATCCGCCCGCACCCAGCTGGTTGCTGCGGCAACAACGGCTTCATGCAATTGCTTACGACGCTTACCTCTGAGCATACGCAACTGGCGCATGACGTTTTCTACTCCTTTTAAGCCTGCGTGAATGGCTAAGGCATCAAAACGCAAAGCTTCTCCCGCTTCGTAGGTGATCACAGGGATCCCAAGACCCGCGGCCTCACTGCGTAACGAGCCATTGCGTAATCGCGCATCCAGTGCCACCGGCGTGCCAAATGCCATGGCCATTTCTTTGGTCATTTCACACGACAGATCACCGCGAATTTGTGGCAGATTGGAACGATGAATGGCCCCGGTATGTAAATCGATGATGTGGGTACTTTGTTTTACCACCTGATCAAAAAACATATACGCCATACGGCCACCTAAAGAGCCACGTTCGGAGCCTGGAAAGCAGCGATTAAGGTCGCGTCTATCGGGTAAGTAGCGAGATTTATGAATAAAGCCAAATATATTGACAATGGGTACGGCAATTAACGTTCCCCGTAAATTGCTGGCGTCGATTTTACTTAATAATTGCCTAACGACTTCAACGCCATTTAATTCATCGCCATGAATAGCAGCACAGACCAGTAATACTGGCCCGGCTTCCGTACCATTGACCACCTCGATTGGAATGGTCATGGGTGTATGGGTATACAACTTAGCAACCTCAAGCTGCACCGTTGAGCGCTCACCCACTCCAACTCGAGTATCAAGCAAAGTAAATGGGCGGTTTATTTTA
The DNA here is from genome assembly GCF_048515945.1 of Pseudoalteromonas 'SMAR'. Classification (NCBI taxonomy): domain Bacteria; kingdom Pseudomonadati; phylum Pseudomonadota; class Gammaproteobacteria; order Alteromonadales; family Pseudoalteromonadaceae; genus Pseudoalteromonas; species Pseudoalteromonas 'SMAR'. The sequence continues at coordinate 162,531 of NZ_JBLWMW010000002.1, read as the reverse complement.
ACCTTTGCCACGTGTCGCCGTCCTCTTAGCGGAAGCGTTTTTCTCAATAAATGAAATGATCATGCCGGCAATGTCTTTGCCCGTGGCTTTTTCAATGCCTTCCAACCCCGGAGATGAGTTCACTTCCATCACCAATGGACCGCGTTCAGAGCGCAACAAGTCGACCCCTGCAACGTTTAATCCCATCGCTTTGGCAGCTGCCACTGCTGTGCGTCTTTCTTCGGGAGTAATTTTTACCAAGGTTGCTGAGCCACCACGGTGTAGATTAGAGCGAAACTCCCCCGCTTGCGCCTGACGCTTCATTGCGGCGATCACCTTGTCACCAATAACAAAACAGCGAATATCGGCACCACCGGCCTCTTTAATGTACTCTTGCACCATGATGTGTGCTTTTAATCCCATAAAGGCTTCGATAACACTTTCAGCGGCTTTGCGGGTTTCTGCTAACACCACACCAATGCCTTGAGTGCCTTCCAAAAGCTTAATCACCACCGGTGCGCCGCCCACCATTTCCAATAAGTCTTTGACGTCATCGGGCTTGCTGGCAAACCCGGTAATGGGCATCCCCACCCCTTTTCTCGAAAGCAGTTGCAGTGAGCGCAGCTTATCTCTGGAGCGCGTAATGGCAACCGACTCATTAAGCGGGTAAACCCCCATCATCTCAAACTGTCTTAACACTGCACAGCCATAAAACGTCACCGAAGCGCCAATACGTGGAACAATGGCGTCAAAACCACTGAGCTTTTGACCTTTAAAATGGACTTCAGGCTCACTGCTGTTGATATTCATGTAACAACGTAAAGCGTCAAGCACAGCCACTTCGTGGCCTTGTTGCTCCGCCGCTTCAATTAGGCGTCGAGTTGAATACAGTGATTTATTCCTTGAAAGTATGCCTATTTTCATAAGTTATCCGGTTTTTTTGGTTAAATAAGATTGCTCAGGGTCAACAACTATCTTGCCACGCATGGCCGTACGACCTAGCAACATTCTAAATTTCATCGTTTCTCTATTACTTAAAGTGACCTCGATAGGCCAGCTCTGATCCGCGATGTGCAGCTGAGTTTCGATGACATAACGATTTTCTTTGTGGCCGCCAGAGTCCGTGACAACTCGTTGATCTAGTACCTTGGCTTCACTACAGACAACAAACTCTGCATCATCTTGTATCGGGTGGATCCAAAACCGCACCCATAGCTCGCCATTTTGTTGTTCAAATGGCTCTACTCGAAAAGCATGCAAGCAAGACGTTCTTGCACCGGTGTCAACTTTGGCCTTGATTTTCTTAATACCAAGCTCAGGCAATGACAGCCATTCTCTCCAACCCACAGTGATCATAAAAGCTTCTCTAAAAATTTGCGTTCGGACTTATACTGGTATTTAAGCCTGTTGAAAAACAAAATAATTTTATCTTCAAGATAAATAAATTCGTTGCCTTTACCTATCACTTAAAGGTAACACTCGTTGGCTTTTTTTCAACCAGTTCTTGGCAACCTTAATGAATCTGTTTTATCGTCAAGAGATTGAATTGAATTTGAAAAATTAATTCACTGTGCAATTCTTGCAACATCACATTTGATGGGATTTTTATCATGACAGGGTTATTACATGCCGTTGTGCTCGACGGCCAAGGTGGCGGAAGGATTATTGAAGACCTTAGCGAGGTTAAAGCCGTTATACACCAACAACCAATGTGGCTTCACTTTGACTACAGTTTCGAGCAAACCACCGAGTGGCTAAAGCAGCAAGACTTTTTAGAAGAATGGGAGTGGCAGGCACTGATTGCCGATGAAACTCGCCCCCGAACCGTGGTGGGTAGCGAGGGGTTATTAGTGTTTTTACGAGGCGTGAACCTAAACCCCAAACAAAGTCCAGAAGACATGGTTTCAATCCGTTGCTATGCCAACAAACGTTTACTTATCACTTGCCGCAAGCGCCACATAATGTCAGCGCAAGATATGTTAGCCGCATTAAAACAAGGTAAGGGTGCAAAAGACATTGGCGAGCTATTATCCACCCTAGTGGCAAGGCTATCAGGGCGCATGCAAGATATTATTTGGCAAATAGAAGAGCACCTAGATGGCTTTGAAGATGCCCTAGACAGCAGTGAGCAACTTCCCAATTACCAACAGTTAGCGACATTAAGACGCCAAACTATTGGCTTAAAACGCTATTTAAAGCCACAGAAGGTGGCCATTAGCGAGTTATTAGATTGCCAACAAGAATGGCTCGCAGATGAAGACTTACGCGTGTTAGAAGAAGCCAACAATGCCCTGAGTCGCTATGTTGAAGAGCTGGAAGCTGCTATTGAGCGTGCGCAAGTAATACAACATGGCATTACCAACCAACAAAACGAACAGCTCAACCAGCGCATGTACGTGATGTCAGTGGTGGCCGCGTTATTTTTACCGCTGGGGTTTTTAACCGGTTTATTGGGAGTCAATATTGGTGGCATACCTGGAACTGAATATACTGGTGCCTTTAGTATATTTGTGTTGCTGTTGCTATTGTTAACCCTAGGAATTGGCCTTTATTTTAAACGCAAAGGTTGGGTGTAATAATCGAAATGAAGCAAGAGGTAAAAAGTGGCGCTCTCGCTAGGGATCGAACCTAGAACTTAGCCTCCGGAGGGCCACGTGATATCCATTTCACCACGAGAGCGAGGCCATCATAATAATGCTATCTCACCACAATTGCTAGTCAATGTTGGCTAGATGCCTAATTAGTAACCTATTTTTAAAAAAAGCTGTACTTTAGGAAAAAAAACAGTTATTCAACTATGCTTTAAAAATAATAAATTATACTGAGACTAGGTCTAGTACTACTGTTAATAAGTAATGTAGCGATACATCATTATTGAGGATCCCGAATATGACACCCATGACAACCCAGCAAGTTGCAGAGTTTCTTGACGTAAAAATAGAGCGAGTTAGACGCCTTGCTCGAGAAAACTTGCTCGTTGCAAAAGACACTGACGGCAATGGCGAACCGATTTTCGATAAATCAGACGTGGAAAAATACAAAGAGCTCGCGAAACGGCTCGGTGGCCTGTAATAGCTAATGGTGGGTAGCTTGCAGCGTGCTAACCTACCCACTTTAATAGTACTGCTCTGAGCGTTGCAGCTTCATCTACCTCTCCCCTTTGCTCATACCACTCAATGCTCAATAAAAGGTAAATTTGGCAATAGAGTTTGAGCTTGGTCTGGCTGTAAACTGGGGGCTCTTGCTGCCTTAACATAAAGTAGTGTTGTAACACCCTGTGAGCTTGTGCCACGGTGCAACCAAAACTACATACCAAGGCTGCTAAATCAAAGAAGAGGTCATTGTGGCAAGCATACTCAAAATCGATAAGCTGCGTGCTGGACTCACCCACAATGATGTTACTTAGCACCAAGTCGTTATGGCAAAACGCCATGTCGCTAGGCAGACTCGCGAGCTGAGAGCGGATCCAAGCCATATCGACGCTCTTTTGCAGTGGCTCGGTTAGCTGATTAAGGTAACCGGGCAGATCTAACTGTTCATAGACATCGAGCTCAAGCTGGTGCACCTTGATGAGTTGCTCGAGTAAATCCACCCCAAGTATAGGGAAGCACTCTACCTCAGGTAAGTAGGTGAAAATCGCCATCCGCGATGTTAGGTCATAAGCCACCACTTGAGAGGTTACCTGTTGTTGTGCCAGCTTATTTTGCGCGCCAAGCGCGGCAACAGGTACCTCATGGCTGTAACACTTCAGCAATCGTTTTTCTTGGCCACTGTAAAGCAGGTAGTTTTTATTGCTCAGTCCTTTATTTAGTTTCACTAAAGCAGTCACGGGCTGTGTAAAGACGCGCTCTACTTGCTGCTGTAAGCGCTTTAGTTCAACGTCAGAGGCTGGCAATGTTTCTGCCTTGCTTTGACTCATATTCTTCATACCAACGCTTGTAGCCCCAACACGCCATTAAGGTGTAGAAAATGAACAGTACTAAGGTTGGGTAAAAGCCTTTTAGGTAGTATAGATAAATCGAAGCGGCATCAATCACCACCCAATACAACCAGTTCTCCAACACTTTCTTAGCCACCAAATAGGTGGTAACAACCGCAAAGCAGGTAGTGAAACTATCCAAATAAGCCAGATCGGCATTCATATAGTGTTTGGTAAAGTAGCCCAAGGCCACCGCAGCCACGGTGGTAAGCGCAATAATGCAAAGGTGACGAGAGGTTGACCAAGAAATAATGTCGCTGGGCTTGTCCTTTTCTCCTTGCCGCCACATCCACCAGCCGACAACCGCCATTACCATATAGTAAAAATGTAACAGTGACTCCATAACCAGCGCCCCATTCCAATAAAGAATGGTGTAAATTAGGGTATTAACGAACGCCACTGGCCAACACCAGATGTTTTGTCTTATTGCTAACAGCAGGTAAGCCACTGCTAGGGCGACAGCGATATATTCCCAACTCGACATAGCAGTAAAGCCTGCCAGTGTTTCCCGTAACCAGTCCATTAATCTATGTCACCTTGTCGCTGAGACAAGTCACCAGCAATATATTTGCAGACAAAAATGCATTTGCCGTACGCTGCAAAGGAACGTTTCATCTCTTGATTAATGATGTCTGTCACCACGTCATAGTCGCCAAAAATCTGGGTAGACATCACATTGGTGTTCACTTTTATCTGCTCATGTTGATTTAACCGATCAATAAAGCCTTGAATATATGGGATATAATCTTGGTGTAGTGGGTACTTACTTATTTCTACAGAAACCTTCATTGGCGTTCCTTTGTCGTGTGCAGAGCAATGTTTATTGCACGTTTAGGTTATGACCAGTCGTGTATTCAGACTTAGGAGTATAATTAATCCAGTCTTGTTGATAGCTGATTTTACCCTGTTCATCGAACTTTAGCACCATCAGAAAGCGCCATGGTCCGAGCTGCTGGCCATGGTACAAAAAGGCATTAAAACGTCCACGCACTAGGGCAGTCGTGGCAGTGTTATCAAAGTGCACAGCCGTTAGGTTAAAAAGTGACTGCTCATTCATCACCTTAACGGGGTTACTTGGCCAAGCAAAAAAACCGCTGATCGCAGACTTTCCCTCAGCGCGATGACCATACACCATGTCCTCAAGCACGGCGTCTTGAGCATAAAATGCCATAAACTGGTGAAGTCATCTCGTTGTTGATAGGTATTTAAATAGGCATGTACCTGCTCTTGCCATGCCTGCATTGGACTACTTTTACTGCTTTGGCAGCCGAGTATAGGTAACAGCAAAAGAAGTATCGCAATAGCACGCATAACCGCTCCTCATTGAACCAGCAATAACAGCAGTATAGTAAGCACTAAATGGCTCACTATACTGCGTTGAAAACCCTATACAGCGACTACGCCCAAAGGCTCACCGGTTAACCAGCCACCGCGAGTAAAGTCAGGGATAGAAATAGACTCACTGCGATTAGCCACAGACTGTGCTGATAATGGTGATATCACTGACCAAGCGGCGCCATCATAGACATCCTGATCCAAAGGCTCACCATTGCGCAGACAGTAAATCATGCGCCAGAACATTAAAAAGTCCATGCCACCGTGACCGCCATTTCGTTGTGCTTCTTCTCCCATGCTAAGCCACAATGGGTGATCATACTGCTGATACCAGTGAGTCATATCATAATCCCACTCATGAAAGCTTTTACTTCCCCCTTGCTCCAACGCGATGCGGTTAGGGAAACCGGCAAAAACGCCGTTGGTGCCTTGAATTAGGTTATGGCGAGAATAAGGCCTAGGCGTAGTGGTATCGTGTTGTACCACGATGCTGCGACCTTTCACCGTTTTAATCAAGGTGGTATTCATATCACCGGCAATATAGTCGAGTTGATTGCGCTCATGGGAGGGAGCAAACTCACGCTCTGCATAGGCGGCACGACCAAGCGCGGGTGAGCTCATGGAGGTTAGGTAATCAAAACGATCGCCACGGTTGATGTTCATATATTGTGACACCGGCCCTAAACCATGGGTGGGGTATAAGTTACCATCGCGTTTGGTGTGCCAATGCGTACGCCATGAGCCAGTTTTGTGCTCAATTTCTTTCATTTGCCAACGCAACTCATGAATATAAGCCGCTTCGCCATGCAGTAGCTCACCAAATACGCCCTGTCTGACCATATTGAGTACCATTAACTCATCGCGGCCATAATTGACGTTTTCCATCATCATACAGTGCTTTTGCGTGCGCTCAGCCGTATCGACAATTTGCCACATTTCATCCACGGTCAATGCCAGTGGCACTTCCACAAACGCATGTTTGCCACTGTTCATGGTATCGATGGCCATGGCAGCATGCCACTTCCAAGGCGTTGAAATAATAACGATGTCGATATCATCACGGCTTAGCATGTCTTGATAGGCGTGTGGCGAGCCACGGTATAACGCCGGCTTGTCGACGCCGCGCTCATTCACCAAGTAATCCGCCGATTTATTTAATACTTCATCGTGGGTATCGCACAGAGCAACAATTTTTGCTCCCTCGATGTGACTCATGCGTTTAACATGACCATAGCCGCGCTGACCAACGCCAATAAAGCCCACTCTGACAACATCCAGCTTCGGCGCAACCAGACCCATGACAGACTGGCCCTGTCGCTTTGGCGTTACGCTGCTAGTGTTATTCGAGCTCGCGCAGCCACTCACCACACCCGCAGCCGCGGCAACGCCAGCCGCTTTTAGAAAATCGCGACGATTTACAGATTTCATTTTTTCTCCTCGAAGACACTTCGCCATCACGCTACCCTATCCCAATATTAGGTTCAAAACATTGCGATAAAACAAAACCGCCTCGTAGCTGACGTTACGAGGCGGTAGTAAAGCATAAGAGGGCAATGGCTAAATTAAATAGCGTTTATAATCGCCGCTAAACGTGGCTCTTTTTCCACCACACTGCGATAAAGCGCAAACTGGTTTTTCGCTCTGTCTAAGTTGTGCTGACTGTGGTGGGTAGCAAAGTAGTTGTCGCCATCCAAATAATCGGTAAGAAAGCGCAGGCCAATCATAAACGGCATGACCTTCGCGCCCAATAAAAAGCTTTCTCGCTCAGCCGCGGTGATGCTGTCGCGCAATGGCGCAATATACCCTTCTGCCAAAGCGGCAAAAATATTTTCTCGCACGGCAACCTTGTCCAGCGCCGTTGAATCTTCTTCTTCCGGCGAGCAAAAGGTTCTTACCATGTCACCAAAATCAAACAGCCAATTCCCCGGCATACAAGTGTCTAGGTCGATCACCGCTCGGGCTGACCCATCTTTGGTGGAGAACAACATATTATTGATCTTGGTATCGTTATGACAAGCGCGTAACGGCACCTGTGATTGCACTTGTTGTAACTGTTCAGCCAAACCAAAGTGCTGTTGAAATTGCTCAATAAGCGCTGTGCAGTGCTGGGCTCGGTGATGTTTATCAGCAGCCAGTGCCTCATTAAAGGCACCTATTCGCATGGCTAGGTTGTGAAAGTCAGGGATAACATGGTGTAACTGTCGAGCGTCAAAGTCATTCAGTGCGTGCGAAAACCGCCCAAAAGCACTGGCTGCGGTTTTGGCTTGCTGCTCACTAGCCACCACATCTTCACTGTAGCTGCTACCAATAAAGACCAATGCTCGCCAATAGTCCTCACCGAGCTGCACTAAGTATTGCCCTGAGTGAGTGGCAACATGCTTGATAATCGCAAGACTATAACTGCCGTTAAGTGCTTTTTGCGTCAAATGCTTTTCAATCGCTCGGGCATTTTCCACTAACTGTTGCGGTTCAGGAAATACCTTGGTGTTAAGCTTTTGTACCACCAAAGATTGATGACCATCCTGTAGCAACATAGTGGTATTAATATGACCATTACCAATGTGTTTCACCCAGGCACGCTCACTGTTTAGCCCAAACTCATTGGCCAGTGTCTGTGCCACAGACTGGCATGCTTTACCTGCTTCTGTAAGGGTGGTATCAAATGGCTCTGAACCCAGAGCGCTATCTTCCCTGACGTGATTCATAGATTTTTCTCGCGACAATGTCTAACTCGTTTTTATAGGTTACCCCGTACCAAGGCGAGCTAGCTTGGTAAACCCAAACTATTTCAGTGCCTTTTTCGATACAGCTTTGAATGCAATCTGGTAAATAATACTCTTTTTTGACATCGTTGTCATAATTCTCTAAGAAGTCATAAAAACCCGCTTCTAAAGCATTAAACAAGCTTGGCAAGATCCCCCAACAGGTCATAGAGGCCAGTGCAGAGGGTGCAATATTAATGGCAGTTTGGTCAACATTTCCTCGTAACGCTTGAGACTCTTGACGAATATCTGTTACCTCCACTATCGATTGTAGTTTGCCCTCACTTACCTGACAAATCCCACGATTTACTCCCCCTTGTTGCGATAAGGTATGAGTAATGGGGTAGCCAATCATCGCCATACTGTGGTGGTGCTTAAAGTGCTCCACCAGGGAGATAAACGCATCAGGACCATAATAATCATCGGCGGTGATGACAATGGCAGGTGTTTTAATATAAGGCTTGGCACACAATAAAGCGTGTCCAGTGCCCCAGGGTTTCTCCCGCTCTGTACAATAACGTTCGAATGACGGTGGCACTTGAGTAAGAGATTGTTCAATCAAGGTAACGTTAATGGCTGGCGGCAAGCGGGGTAGCACTCGAGACTCAATGGTGTCACGCACTCGCGCGTTAATGATAAGGTACACCTCCTGAACACCAGCCTGGTGGGCGTCCAAGATGCTCAGCTCCATAATACTTTTGTTTATTCTCGCCAACTCAGCAACCTGCTTATCGCCACCAAAGCGACTGCCTAAGCCGCCGGCAAGAATAATTAATGCTGGGCTATTATCACTTTCCATCATTGATAAAACATCAAAATTTAACCAGGCGCACTAGTGTACTGAGGTTTCCTCGAGATTAAAAGTGTGGCACAAAAGTGAGTAGCCTCTGACTGGCTACTCGAACTTTTGACATAAGTACTTCACTTCTTGATATTCCAGCAATCCTTCTTGCGCCCCTTCTCGGCCTAGCCCCGAATATTTCATGCCGCCAAATGGTGCCATAGGATTCGATACCATGCCTTCGTTAATGCCTATCATGCCATATTCTAGCCGTGTACTAACACGCTGAATTTGATTCATATCTTGCGAATAAAAATAAGCAGCCAGCCCCTCTGGCACGCCATTAGCCAGTGCCAGCGCTTGTTGCTCATCGGCAAAATCAATGATGCTGACAATGGGGGCAAAGATTTCTTCATGGTAAATACGCATGCTGTCATTCACCCCAGTTAGGATCATCGGCGCCATAAACTGCCCCGACAGCGCGTCACCTTGGTAATGCACTTTCGCACCTTTATCTAGCGCATCCGCCAATAAATCTTGTGCTTTTTCCTTGGCTGCCATCGATATCAAAGGACCAATGTCGACTCCATCTTCGAGGCCATTGCCCACTTTCAGCTTACTGACTTGCTGCGTCAGTGCTGCCAATACCTTGTCTTGAATATCTTGCTGCAGCAAAATACGGTTGGCAGCCACACAGGTTTGTCCGCCATTTCTGAACTTGGCAGCCATTAGTCCTGAAACCGCACTTTCGACATCCGCACTATTAAAAATAATAAACGGTGCATTGCCCCCTAACTCCATTGAGGTACGTTTTACTGTCTCTGCGCACTGTTTTAATAATGCACTGCCCACCGCCGTGGAGCCGGTAAAAGTCAGTTTTCGCACCGCAGCAGACTCGGTAAGATGAGAAACCAATGTTTTCGAATCGTGAGTCACCAGCACTTGTAAAGCCCCTTTTTCCATCCCGGCCTGGATGGCAAGTTTGGCTAAGGCCAGTGCTGCCAATGGTGTTTTTTCCGAGGGCTTCAAAATAAAACTGCAACCTGCAGCATAAGCAGGAGCCACTTTGCGGGTGATCATGGCTAATGGAAAGTTCCAAGGTGTGATCCCAAGCACTACGCCAACGCCTTGTTTAATGGTGTGCAGTTGATGACTGGTGGTGTGGCTTGGGATCACTTGGCCATAAGCTCTTTTCGCTTCTTCGCTATACCATTCGATAAAGCCGGCAGCATAATCGACCTCACCTTGGGCTTCAGATAGCGGCTTACCTTGCTCTTTGGTGACAAGCTCAGCCAACTCCTGACGATGCTCCACCACCAACTCAAACCACTTTCGTAGTACTTGGCTACGTTGCTTTGCAGTGGTGTTAGTTAACGCATTAAAGGTTTCTTGAGCCGCGGCCAGAGCTTCATCAGCGCCTGCAGGGTCGGTATCAGACACTTTGGCCAAACACGCTCCCGTAGCGGGGTTGTAAACCTCAACAAACTGCTCACTTTGATAAGCTTGACCATTTATAAGTGAATATTCTGGGTTGTTGCAAAGTGACATATTACTCCTCCTTAAAAGGCAAAAAGCCGTAGTGTGACAACTACGGCTTTTTTGTTGCTTGAGTGAATTAGTATAGCGACTAAAACAGCTCAGGTATCAATGCTCTTCATTAACGATATTGAGATTGTACTTGGGTATTTCAACCACTAAGTCTTCATCTTTGATCACCGCTTGGCAACCTAAGCGCGACTCGGCTTCTAGTCCCCATGCTTTGTCGAGCATATCGTCTTCTAACTCATCGCTTTCATCGAGTGAGTCAAAGCCTTCACGGATCACCACATGACAGGTGGTACAAGCACACGATTTCTCACACGCATGCGGGATGCTGATGCCATTTTTTAGCGCAACATCCAGTACTGTTTCCCCTGCCGGCGCTTCAATGGCAGCACCCTCTGGGCATAACTCTTCATTAGGTAAAAAGATAATTTGTGGCATATTACACCTCGTCTACCGACTGCCCTTGCAGTGCCTTTTTAATTGACTGATCCATGCGTCGTGATGCGAAATCACTACTGGCATTATCTACTTCTTCAATCACTGATTTAATTTCATCTGGATCTTGCGCTTGCTGACGTACATTTGCAAGTTTATCCATTGCCGCGCGCAGTGTCGCCAACTCAGCATCAGACAGCAATGCCGAATCGCTCGCCAATGAAGCTTCAAGCGCCTCTAATACTCGCAGAGCTTCCACCTGTTGCTCTTTGAGCATGCGTGCTTGCATGTCATCTTTGGCATTGGTCATCGACTCTTTCAGCATGTTTGCGACTTGATCATCACTCAAACCAAACGAAGGTTTTACTTGGATTTCAGCTTGTACGCCGGTTGACTTTTCTTCTGCTGAAACACTCAGTAGGCCATCAGCATCGACTTTAAAAGTGACGCGAATGTGCGCCGCACCCGCAGCCATTGGTGGAATACCTTTCAGGCTAAACTTGGCAAGGCTACGACAGTCGTCAACCAGCTCACGTTCCCCTTGCAACACATGCAAAGACATGGCTGTTTGGCCATCTTTAAAGGTGGTGAACTCTTGCGCTCGAGCCACTGGAATGGTGGTGTTACGAGGAATAATTTTCTCTACCAGTCCACCCATGGTTTCCAGTCCTAACGACAAGGGTAAGACATCCAATAACAGCATGTCTGAGTCAGGCTTATTACCGACCAAAATATCTGCTTGGATAGCGGCACCAAGCGCCACAACGCGATCTGGGTCAATCGAGGTAAGCGGCTCTTTTTCGAAAAAGGCACCCACTTCATCACGCACCACAGGCATCCGCGTTGAACCACCAACCATGACCACTTGCAACACTTCTTCATTGCTAACATCGGCATCTTTTAGAGCGCGGCGACATGAGCGTAACGTCTTTTTCACCAGCGGCATCGCCATTTGTGCAAACTCATCTCGAGTAATGGTAACCACATGCAGCTGTTCACGTACAGCAAGCTCAACGTTTACCGTTTCATAGCTGGAAAGGGCTTCTTTGCACGCCTTAGCTTTATTGATGAAAAGTCTTAACTCATTCGGGTTGAGGTCAAACAGTTGCGTTTGCTGCTTAAAATAATCCACCAATAGGGCGTCAAAGTCATCGCCACCTAGGCTAGAATCACCACCGGTAGATAACACCTCAAATACGCCTTGGTTAAGACGCAAAATGGAGATATCAAACGTCCCGCCACCCAAATCATATACGGCAATCACACCCTCTTGGCCAGAATCCAAGCCATAGGCAACGGCGGCAGCGGTGGGTTCGTTTAATAAGCGTAATACATTTAAGCCCGCCAGTTCAGCAGCATCTTTAGTACTTTGACGTTGTGCGTCATCGAAATACGCAGGCACCGTAATAACGGCTCCCATCACATCTTCGCCGCCAAAGCTTGCTACGGCGCGTTGATGTAGACTTTTTAAAATTTCAGCGGATGCTTGAACTGGGCTCACTGCACCGCTTTGCGTGGCAATCGCTAATGCGCCATCGTGTTCGACAAATTGGTAAGGCAATTGACCATAGCTTTGCTCAATTTCGGCTTGCGTCTTACCTAAAAAGCGTTTTACTGAAATCAGGGTATTGGTGGGGTCTTCGGCAGAAGCCGCTTGAGCAGCGTCACCGACAATAATGCCTGAGTCAGTATATCTCACCACCGATGGTAACATGGGCTTGCCATTGTCATCGCTCAGTGTTTTGCTTTCACCACTTTGCACCGTCGCGACAAGCGAGTTGGTAGTACCTAGGTCAATACCAATTGCTAATTTATGTTCATGAGGTGCCGCGCTTTGCCCCGGCTCAGCAATTTGCAATAATGCCATAATGCTCTTTCACTTCTACGGTTGCTGACGGCTAAGCGCCATCAATCGAATAATTCATCTTCGATACGCGCTAACTCATCGCGCAGTTTGTACACAAATTTAAGCTTTCTAATATTGTCTGCTGCAGCGTCTAAATCGGATGGTGTTTCACTTTGCAGTTGCTGTGTTAGTGAAGCACTAAACTCTTTATCTAATGCTTTGATTTGCTTCTCAAAGTCAGCGATGGCGCTATCAAGATCCGAGGCCGAAGAAAGCTCTTCTAAGGCTTCTCTTAGCTCCATTTGCTGCATCAAAAACTGTGGATCTTGTAAGGTTTGTTGCTCAGCGCGAATATCCACCCCTTTTTCACTTAACATATATTCAGCACGTTTCACGGGGTGTTTCAATACGGCCAATGCATCATTGATCTCGGCGGTTTTCTGTACCGCTAGCAGTTTTTCACGCTCGCCCTTACCGGCAAATCGATCGGGATGAACGGCACGCTGTAATTCTAAGTAGCCCTTGTTCAGCTTCTCGAGATCGACTTGATAATCGACGGGTAAATCAAATAATTCAAAATAACGCATACATACCTAATATAGAAAAGCCCCACCAAGGTAGGGCTTTAAGCTAATCACTATATTCAATTATACGGTGAAGCTTTCGCCACAGCCACATTCGTCTTTTTGGTTCGGGTTGCTGAATTTAAACCCTTCGTTCAGACCTTCTTTGGTGTAGTCAAGCTCTGTGCCATCGATATAAACTAAGCTTTTAGCATCGACAATGATTTTCACGTCTTTGTCTTCAAAGACTTCATCGCCTTCGTCTAATTCATCAACAAACTCAAGAACATAAGCAAGACCTGAACAGCCTGTGGTTTTAATACCAACGCGCAGCCCGATGCCTTTTCCGCGATTGTTTAAAAAGGCTAATACACGATTAGCGGCTGCATCTGTTAACGTCACTGCCATAATATTCTCTTACTTCGCTTGTTTACTCTTGTAGTCTTTGATTGCTGCTTGAATAGCATCTTCGGCTAGAATTGAGCAGTGAATTTTCACTGGTGGCAACTCAAGCTCCGCACTGATGTCGGTGTTCTTAATAGTTGCTGCTTCTTCTAACGTTTTGCCCTTCACCCACTCAGTTACCAGTGATGATGAAGCGATGGCGCTACCGCAGCCATAGGTTTTGAATTTTGCATCTTCAATAACCCCAGTGTCAGACACCTTGATTTGCAGCTTCATTACGTCGCCACAAGCTGGTGCACCAACCATACCGGTTGCAACACTTGGGTCATTTTTGTCTAGCACACCCACGTTACGTGGATTTTCTACATGGTCGATAACTTTATCACTGTAAGCCATAACTATTTCCTCACTACCTGCTTGTGGCTGGAGTCAGTCCAGCCAGCGGCTAAAACTTGCTTAGTGGTGCGCCCACTCAACGCTATCTAGGTCAATCCCCTCTTGGTGCATTTCCCAAAGCGGTGACATTTCACGTAGGCGACCAATTGAATCTTTAATCAACTTGACGGTGTAGTCGATTTCTTCTTCTGTGGTGAAGCGGCCAATACTGAAGCGAATTGAGCTGTGTGCTAATTCGTCATTACGACCCAGTGCACGTAAAACATAAGATGGCTCTAGGCTTGCAGATGTACATGCTGAACCAGATGACACCGCAATGTCTTTAACGGCCATCAGTAGGCTCTCACCTTCAACAAAGTTGAAACTGATGTTGACAATACCTGGCACTGATTGGTCGATTGCACCATTAAAGTACACTTCGTCCATATCCATGATGCCATCCAGTAAACGCTTACGTAACGCACTGATGTGCTCATGGTCTTTATCGAAATCTTGTTTTGCAATACGGCAAGCTGCACCCATACCAACGATTTGGTGCGTTGCTAAGGTACCAGAACGCATACCACGCTCATGACCACCACCGTGCATTTGCGCTTCCAGGCGAGCACGAGGCTTACGGCGAACATAAAGTGCGCCAATGCCTTTAGGACCGTACACTTTGTGGCCTGAGAACGACATGAAATCCACTTTCAGGCTTTGTAAATCAATTTTCACTTTACCTGTGCTTTGCGCCGCGTCGACGTGGAACATGATTTTGCGTTCGCGACACATTTCGCCAATGGTGGCGATATCTTGAATCACGCCAAGCTCATTGTTAACGTGCATCACGCTCACTAAGATAGTGTCATCACGCATTGCCGCTTCTAGCTTTTTCAGATCAAGTAGACCGTTTTCTTCCACGTCCATATAGGTCACTTCAAAACCTTGGCGTTCTAATTCGCGGCAAGTATCAAGCACGGCTTTGTGCTCAGTACGTACGGTAATGATGTGCTTACCTTTTTTCTTGTAGAACTGCGCCGCACCTTTAATAGCAAGGTTGTTTGACTCGGTTGCGCCTGAAGTGAAAACAATTTCGCGCGGATCGGCGTTGATTAAATCGGCGATATCGTTACGCGCCTGATCGACCAGTTCTTCTGCCTGCCAACCAAAACGGTGTGAACGAGAAGCTGGATTACCAAAGTTACCATCCATCGTCAGGCAATGCATCATCTCGTCTGCAACACGCTGATCAACCGGAGTGGTTGCTGCATAATCTAGATATATCGGTAATTTCATTTATCTC
This sequence comes from Pseudoalteromonas 'SMAR', assembly GCF_048515945.1. NCBI lineage: Bacteria > Pseudomonadati > Pseudomonadota > Gammaproteobacteria > Alteromonadales > Pseudoalteromonadaceae > Pseudoalteromonas > Pseudoalteromonas 'SMAR'. The sequence continues at coordinate 147,223 of NZ_JBLWMW010000002.1, read as the reverse complement.
TCCGCTTAACGTCAACCTATAGTTGACAGCTCACTTGAATATTGTCTAATTGCTCGATCACCTGCTTTACACGATGATCTTGTCGCTTGGCTACCGTTTGTACATCAGCATCTGCGACTAACTCGGCTAGGGAAATACTATTTAAAAACTCTTCTATTCGCACACTCAGGTCGGACCATAAAGAGTGAGTAAGACAACGCATGCCACTTTGGCAGCCACCGCCTTCCCCATGACAACGTGTGGCGTCAACTGACTCATCCACCGCACCAATAACATCACCAACGGAAATGGTATGCGAATCGCGGCCTAGTAAATAACCGCCGCCTGGACCACGCACTGAGCTTACTAGCCCATGTTTACGTAGTCGGGCAAATAATTGTTCAAGGTAAGATAGCGAAATCTCTTGTCTATCAGAGATATCAGCTAACGACACAGGGCCGATACTAGCGTGTAACGCAACATCTAACATTGCTGTTACGGCATACCTGCCTTTCGATGTTAATTTCATGCATGACCCCCGTTATTTTACCAAGACGCAAATTTTAATTACTTGACTAAGATAGTCAAGTATTAACCCCTTCTGGAGCCCAGATTCTGCGCTCTTGGCGATGCTTACCTGTAATACCTGAGTAAATTAATCAAGTATTAGCTTCATTTTAATTACCTGAGTAATTTAGTCAAGTATTATTGCTGAAGTTTTGTCCGCAATGTCGGTTGGGCTAGAAAAGAACAATTGGCTGACGACAGAGCGTCGCCAGCGCTGCGGTAAAAGGCCTTATTGCTTTTTAGTCGACTTATCAATTGAGCTTAAAATGCCGCGCAAAATATTAAGCTCTTGATCTTCCGGTCTGGCACGATTGAACAGTCTTTTCAACTTGGTCATCACCATGCCGGGATGCTGCTTGATGATAAATCCAGTGTCGCCCAGAGTACGCTCTAGGTGCTCATAAAATAGCTCCATCTGTTTTGATGATGGATAAACCGTATCATCGCTTTCTTCAGCAGGTTGCTCAAGCGAGTCTAAATAGGTCATGCGCGTTTCATAAGCGAGGGTTTGCACCGCCATGGCTAAGTTTAACGAGCTGTATTCTGGATTTGCAGGAATGCAAACGTGATAGTTACATAACTGCAGCTCTTCGTTGGTCAAGCCACTATTCTCGCGACCAAACACTAACGCCACCGGACCGTGCTTTGACTCACTGACGAGCTTTTGGGCGCAGCCTCTAGGGTCGACCATGGGCCATGACAGCGTTCTAGAACGAGCACTGGTGCCAATAGTGAGTGCACAGTCCGCAATCGCTTCTTGTAAGGTATCGACCTGCTGAGCGCTACCTAAGATATCGGTCGCACCAGCCGCCAATGCACTTGCATGGCTATCCACTTCACATGCAGGGTCCACTAAATACAGCTTTGACAACCCCATGGTTTTCATCGCTCGAGCAACAGAGCCAATATTGCCTGAATGTGAGGTGTTTACTAATACAATACGAATGTCTTCTAATGCCATTACCTGATTCTCAAACAAAAATAATGGCGAATTGTAGCACAGCTCAAACTGATCTCACTAAGATAGCCACGGATAAATAAAAATCGATGCAGGGCAAGGAAGTACAAAAAACAACCAGGTTTTTTTGTGGTTTTATATTTACTTTGCAGCAAAAGCCGCTAGAATACGCCGGCTGAAATATCCTGTTCTTTTACAACCTAAAGGTAATGCTATGCATCCAATGTTGAACATTGCGGTACGCGCTGCGCGTAACGCGGGTAAGATTATTCTTCGTGCCAGTGAAGATCTGTCACGCGTTGAAGCCTCACAAAAAGGCACCAATGATCTCGTTACAAATATCGATAAAGAAGCGGAAGTTGCTATCCGTGACACCATTTTAAAATCTTACCCTGAGCACGCAATTATTGGCGAAGAACTTGGCCTTCAAGAAGGCAAAGATGCAGATTACCAATGGGTTGTAGATCCTCTTGATGGTACTACTAACTTTGTTAAGGGTATCCCTCACTATGCGGTTTCTATCGCACTAAAAGTAAAAGGTCGCGTAGAGCAAGCCGTAGTGTATGATCCAATCCGCGACGAGCTTTTCACCGCTTCACGTGGTCAAGGTGCACAGCTTAATAACAAGCGTATTCGTGTTTCTAAGTCGATTGAGCTACAAGGCACTGTTATCGGCACTGGATTCCCGTTTAAACTAAAGCACCACTTGGACGCTTACCTAGAGGCATTCAAAGCACTATTTGTACACACTGCTGACATGCGTCGTGCAGGCTCTGCAGCGTTAGATATGGCGTATGTCGCTGCTGGTCGTATGGATGGTTTCTTCGAAATCGGCCTAAAACCTTGGGATACCGCGGCAGGCGAGCTATTAATCAAAGAAGCTGGCGGCATGGTTACTGACTTTGCCGGTGGTGCTAACTACAACCGCAGTGGCAACATCATTTGCGGCGCACCTAAGCTTTGCCAAGCCATTGTAAAAGAAATTCGTCCAGTATTAACCGAGTCTCTGTTGAAATAACAAACCTGGTTACTACTAAAAACCCAAGCCTGAACTTGGGTTTTTTTGTTTCTATTGAATGCGCTCGGGGGTTACTTAATTTCCACTCGAGAGGAGCGCATCACAACTTCATCGTTCAGTTCAATGCCAAGCCCTGGTTCCTCAGACACTTTGAAGATGCCTTTGTGTGGCTGCGGATCTTGCAAGCATAATTCACGGTTCCACTTTTTAATCGCATAAGTATGGTGTTCATGAATTAAGAAGTTCGGGATCGCGGTTTCTAAGTGTAACGCCGCGGCTGTGGCTACTGGGCCACCGCAGACGTGTGCTTGTATTCGAACATCAAAGATATCGGCGTAATCACATACCTTTTTGGTCTCGGTAAAGCCACCACATAAACCAATGTCTGGCTGTAAAACATCAATACTTTGATCTTCAAAATAAGGGCGTACCCCCCAACGATTGTACAAACGCTCACCACCAGCAATGGGCACAGCCGTCTTGTTAGCGACTTTAGCATGCAGAGAGTGGTTGAGGTAATTAACTGGCTCTTCATAGTACATGCAGTCAAATTCTTCGGCGATGTCGGCTATTTGTATGGCAGACGTGGCACCCGGTAGACTGTGACACTCAAAGATAATGTCAACCTCGTCGCCAACGGCCTCGCGAATGGCCTTCATACGAGCGCGGTAGAGTTTCATTTCAGCACGAGAAATAAGTTTAGTGCGATCATAATAAGTGTTGCCATGCTTGTCGTATTGAATTGGGTCGACCTTAACCGCATCATAGCCTTCGGCGATGGCTTTATGCGCCGCCTCAGCGTATTCATGAGGTTCAACCAGCGCTTTAAACTCCTGATCCCAGTCAAATTGCAATTGCGACGCATAGGTACGTAATTCTGGGTTCACCTTACCACCTAACAGCTGATAAACCGGCAGTTTTAGTGCTTTGCCTTTAATATCCCAAAGTGCGGTATCGATAGCTGACATAGCAGCATAGACCACCGGGCCACCACCGAGTCCCCAAAAGCTCTCGCGCAGCATCCGCGACCACAACAGCTCGGTTTGAAACGGGTCATGGCCAATTAAAAATGCCTCAGCCATTTCTTTTATCATGCTCGCCGCCGCGCTGTGTCCAAGGTCATACGCCAGACCCGCTTCCCCTACGCCAGAGATCCCCTCATCAGTGTGAATACGCACAAACACAGGGGTCCACGCTGGTCTATCGGGGCAATGGATATCAAATACTTCTACGCGATTAACTTTCATAAAGACTCCTATTGAGCAAAGCTTGGGTCTAAGCGGTAGGCTTTACGTAGCATCGCAGGCCACGCCAATTGCCCACCAGTGCTACCGCTATGGACAACGTTAGCTTGATTATAAATATTGTCGATAATGGGCTGTGGTACCGGTGTGGCTTTTTGCCCTGTTGCCTGAATGGCGACTTGGATTTCACAGGCCCGCTGCAGGTCATAAAAACGCATAAACGCATCACCTACGGTTGGCCCCACAGTTAAGCCACCATGATTCACCAACAACATATGATTGGTATCACCTAAATCCTCTTGCAGACGTTGTTTTTCTGCAGCATTCACAGCCAGTCCTTCGTAGCCATGGTACGACAAAGAAGGCAGTGAAAACATACTGTGCTGACTCAGCGGCAACAGTCCACACTCAAGGCTCGCCACCGCAATGGTTTCTTTGGTATGCAAGTGGATAACGCAATGGGCATCATCCCGCACCTCATGAATAGCACTGTGGATAGTAAAACCAGCGGGGTTTATTTCAAATGGTGTGTCATCCAAAATATTCCCTTGGAGGTCAACTTTCACTAAGTTTGATGCTGTTACTTCATCAAAGCTTAGGCCAAAGGCGTTCACCAAGTAATGATCGGTGCCCGGTAACCTTGCTGACATGTGCGTATAAATTAGATCCCCCCAGCGAAAATGCTCCACTAAGCGATAGCAGGCCGCTAAATCAAGGCGCAGCTGCCACTCTTCAGCACTGACTTTGTTTTTTAAATCTAATTGCGGTAATTCGAACATGGGAGATCCTTTATACAATACTTCCACATCTGGATGTATAGAAGTCTAAATTAAGTTATAACTGTCTGCAACTAAAAACCACCGCAAGCGGTGGTTTCGTCTGTGATTGTAAAGCAGTGCTTCAATAAGCGCTTTCTAGGCTGTAAGCCGCTTATTTAACCTTGCTTAGGTACTCGGCAATGGCTTCAAATTCAGCATCGCTGACATTGGCAACCATGGCTTTCATAGCAGAAGACATGCCGTTGTTACGTTTACCTGACTTAATGTCTTTCATTTGTGCCACTAGGTACTCTTTATTTTGGCCATTAATTTTTGGATACAAAGGCATAATTGGCGCTTTACCTTCTGCACCATGGCAGGTTTGACACATTTTTTGGGTATACAGGGCTTTGCCATCCGCCGCCATGGCGCTGGCTGAACTCAATGCACATACTGCTACAGCAGTCCCTACTAGTAGTTTTTTCATCTTGCTCATATCTTTACTCTTTTTATTGACGGTTAACGTTGTAAGTCAGTGTAGCCCAAAGTTTAACCTATGGCCTAATCACTACCACATCAAATCATCAGGAACTTCAAATTCAGCATAGGGATCGTCGTCATTGCCTTGTTGATCGTCTTCCACATGGAAAACAATATACTTCTCATCCACTTCGGCAATTTTCCTCGCTGGCTCGTCCTGTAATACATAAAATACGCCTTCCAACACGCAAATCGCCAGTCGACCTTTGGCTAGTGCCTGTTGAGTAGCCGTGTTAACCTCCAGCTCTTTCACCTTATTTTGATAGGTGAAGTTGAAGGTCACATCACCACGGATTTCATCCTGGTTGTGGTGCTCCAGTATTTGCTTAACGCGAGCAACTTGCTCTTTTTCTTTCAGCTCTTCTTGCTTAGCTTTATTGAGCTCTTCGGCACGCTTTTGCTGCTCTATCTTAGTCTGCTCAATATGCTTTTGCAGATCAGATTGGTCGCTGGTTGCGCCCTTCTTCTTTTTCTTTTGCTGTTTACGCTTTTGTGTTTTCGCCACTTTAGCGTTGTGCTCGGTCGTTAGGCCTGCCTTGAGCAACTGGTCTTGCAATGAACCCATAGTACAACTCCGTAAAATAGACTTTTCACTATTTTAACTCAGCCACTGCGATTGACCAGAGACGATAGCTAGGATCAACCACAAATCTAGCAAATTATTTATTTAAAACTGTGATATAGCGCAAAAAATGACTGACTAATTTGATATAGTTTAGGCCAAGTTACCAAAACTAAAAGCTTTCTTTGGGTATGCCAGTCATCCATCTGTTGCTGTGTTCTATATTTATCTTTTTTGTCTTGTATGCGCCACAACCCTTGCTGGCAGAATTTGCGCAGCAATTTTCAGTGTCTGCGTCGCAAGCGGGGACCTTGATGTCAGCGACCATGCTCCCCTTGGCCATAGCCCCCATTTGCTATGGTTTAATACTGGCAAAATCCAACCCCTTAAATGTGTTAAAATGGACCATGCTGTGCTTAGCACTGTCCTGCATTGCCTTTGCAAGCATGACGTCTTTTTCAGGACTGTTATTGGTGCGACTTATACAAGGTTTACTGCTACCTGCCGCGCTGACCGCAATGACAGGTTATATTGGCCAACAATTCAGTGGCGCTGCGCTGAAAAAAAATATGGCACTTTATATTGGTAGTACCATCATGGGCGGCTATTTTGGCCGTACGCTCGCGGCGAATATAGCAGTGTGGTTTGAATGGCAAAGCTTTTACTATATTAACGCTGTGCTGCTCACCTTGTTGGCGTTGAGCGTTCGCGCGCGTGGTCATAGCCCTGCGATAACCCCAGTGGCGCGTTTGCGGGACTATTTAACACCGCTAAAGCAGCCACACTTACTGCGCTTGTACAGCAGTGTGTTTTGTATGTTTTTTTGCTTTGCGGGGCTGTTGAACTTTTTACCCTTTATTCTTAAATACGATTTTAATTTAATCTCTCCAAGTCAAGTCGGCTGGGTTTACAGCGGCTACTTGGTTGGTGCACTGGGCTCTATTATCACCCCTTGGTTACAAGGGCGAGTAAGCTCAACTTGGTGGTTTCTCGGCGCCATGTTTGCCATCTATGCCTGCACTATCGCCCTTATGCCAATAGCCAACTTCAGTGTATTCGTCCTGCTTTTCACCTTGTTTTGCGCCTGTATGTTTATCATTCATGCCACTGCAGCTCCTTTGGCAAACAGTATCAGTAGCGCTCCCGCTACCGTCACTAATGGCGCGTATGTGTCGTTCTACTACAGCGGTGGCGTATTAGGGTCTTACCTACCGGGATTAATTTATGAATATGGTGGGCTGATGTACTTTGCCGCGGCATTACTTTTGGTGTGTCTTTGTGGCTTAGCCTTAAGCTTTAGAAATGGCCTCTACCCAACGCGGTGAATGACCGGTATGCTGCCAAAATTGTAATAAAGAGGCATAACTCAATACCCAGGTTTGGGTATTAACTAGAGGATGACACTGCCACAGTTCAGCGCTCTTAAGCTCACTATCGAGCCACAGCTCTACCGCTTGCTGATCGTCGTTATACAATGCTAAAGCCGATACGCAGCCCTGCTCTACTCCTAAATATTTGCCTAACCGCGCGGTTGAAGCAAACCCTAAGCGCGACACCTGTTGCGCCTTAGACAGGTGTTTTAGGTCTAGCTGCTTTTCTGCAGGGACAATAAACAAAATATGTCGTTTGCCATAATTATCGCGTAAAAATAGGTTTTTTAATCGGGTACCTTGGCGCTCTAACGCTAAACGGTCTGCATCGGCGCATGTATTAAGAGCAGGGTGTTGATACCCAATATAGTCTATCCCTAATTGCGCCAAGCAAGCATTGAGCTGTTGTGGGTTGTTACGGATCACAAGCACTTACCTCTTAGCTGCACACTGCGCTGACGCCAATAGACATCCGTAATGGTATGGCCTTGATTGCAATAGTTCTCGGCCGCTAATGCCGGTCCTAACAACTCTACCGCACGCTCTTCTAACCGTAGTTTTAAGCTCGATGAGTCTTCTATGCGCTCAAACTCGGCGAAGGCTTTTAACGCTCGGCGCGAAATAGGCTTGCTGGTATCAAGTTGCATGGCAGGGGTTGCAGCTACGGTGACAATAAAAGCGAACTCTTGCTCACCATTGGCTAAAGTACGTTGATGTAAAGTTTGTTTCTCTACCTCTAAGGTCGGGGCTTCAGGCTGACTGGCGCAACCTAACAATACCAGAGTAAACAGCATTGCCATTAATCGATAGGGAGTGGACATAGTACACTTTTGCTTTTTTGTTTTAAGGGCAGTGTAACAAAGAGTCGAAAAAAAAAGCGAAAAAATTTTCAGACCTCTTGACTCGATTTATAAAAATGATTAAATTTTCCTCGTTCAAAACGGAATGTGGGGCTATAGCTCAGCTGGGAGAGCGCCTGCCTTGCACGCAGGAGGTCAGCAGTTCGATCCTGCTTAGCTCCACCACTTTCCACCTGTCACTTTCCTTCTCTATATAAACGAAAAAAGCCCAAACCTTGCGGCCCGAGCTTTGCAGTTACTTATGTCATTCTGTCATTGTAATGTTCGCAAGGCACTGTTCGCTGTGCCCTGCGAATGTTGCGAGGCTTACTCGCGAACCTGTCCTTCACCGTTTACCAAGAACTTCTCAGTAGTCAGTGACTCTAAACCCATTGGGCCATAGGCATGGAGCTTAGTTGTCGCGATACCAATTTCAGCACCCAGACCTAAGGCAGAGCCATCACTGAATCGTGATGAAGCATTATGCATTACTACTGAGGCATCAACTCCGCGTTGGAATAAATCAGCAGCCGCTTTATCTTCAGTACAAATAACCTCAGTATGGTGGCTACCAAAGCGGTCAATGTGTGCCAGTGCCGCAGTAAAATCTTCTACTTGGCGTACCGCAATTTCTAAGCTTAGGTACTCTTCACCAAACTCATCATCGCTAAGCTCTACAGCGTTATCGAAGTAACCAACGGTGTTCTTACAGGCATTGATTTTTACGCCACGCTTGGCAAGCTCGACCGCCGCTTTTGGTAAGAATTCTGCTGCCACATCTTGGTGCACAATAAGACCCTCAAGGGCATTACATACACCAGTACGCTGGGTTTTACCGTTTAGCAACAGTGCCATTGCTTTGTCGAGATCGGCTTCTTTGTCAATATAAAGGTGACACACCCCTTTAAAGTGTTGGATAACCGGAACCGTACTGTTCTCAGTAACAAAGTTAATTAAGCCTTCACCACCACGAGGGATAATCAGGTCGATGTAATCTTTTTGCTGCATCAATTCCATTAACAGGCCACGGTCAGGGTTTGGCACCACTGATACCAGAGCCGTTGGTAAATTGTGCTTTTCTAGAGCATTGTGCATCGCTTTAGCAATCTCAAGAGAGCTGCCTAGGGCTTCTTTACCACCACGTAAAATAACCCCATTACCTGATTTAAAGCACAGTGCACCGGCATCCGCCGTGACATTAGGACGTGCTTCGTAAATCATGCACACAACACCAAGTGGCACTCGCATTTTGCTGATTTTAATGCCATTTGGTCTTACACCCATGTCTCTTAGCGATCCCACTGGATCGTCAAGTTCAATAATGGTTTCAATGCCTTCTGCCATGGCGTTAATACGCTCTTGGTTTAACGTTAGGCGGTCAATCATGGCATCGCTTAACTTGTTATCACGCGCTGCAGCAAGGTCCGCTTCATTGGCTTTGATGATAGCATCAGTATTATCACGAATTTCTTTTGCCATATCAGCTAACACGGCGTTCTTTTGCTCAGTTGATAAAAGTGCTAACTGCTTCGCTGCTGCTGATGCTTGTGCTGAAATTTCTGTAATTAAACTCATAAATTAAGACTTCTCCAATAATGCTATATCTTGTTCTGAAATCACGGGACCAATGCTATCTTGAATCTTATCGCTAATTGGGCTTTCTTCGTGTTCAGTTAAAAAGTTAAGTAAACAACTACTGTAATTGGTGGTCGCTTTGGCTAGACGCTTACCATCGGCGCTGCGCACTAATATCGTGTCACCTACCGAGAACTCGCCTTTTACCTCAGTGATGGCATCACCACTTAATTGGCCAACTTCTTCATCGTCGCCATCGCCGTAATCGGCCTCGACTACTAGCTCGCCCTGCTCTGATGCCGTATGGGTCATCCAGTGGACGTTTTCTTTCATCGGTTTATCGTAAGCGGTAAATACCGTACCTGGGTTTTCACCCGCCAATAACGCTTCGAAGGTATGCTCTTCAAAGCCGTTTACTATGTATGTATCGATACCATGAGAAGTGGCTTTCTCTGCCGCTTCAATCTTGGTTTTCATGCCACCGGTACCCACTTTACTGGTTGGGCACCCCGCCATGTCGTAAATTTCTTCGGTGATTTCTCCCACTTCGGAGATCAGCTCAGCGTCTGCGTGTAAGTTTGGATTTTTGTTGTATAAACCACGCACGTCGGAACAAATCACTAGGCCATCGGCATCTGCCGCAGCCGCTACCATGGCTGATAAGTTATCGTTATCGCCTACTTTCAGATCGTCGGTGGTCACCGTATCGTTCTCATTGATAATAGGCAGAATGCCATGGTCGAGTAAAGTGAATATGGTTTCACGAATACTGGTGTATCTTTCTCTGTCTCTCAAATCACCGTGGGTAAGTAGGATCTGTGCCGACGGAAAGTCAAAGAAACGGTCCCATGTGGCCATCATTTCTGTTTGGCCTGCTGCTGCCATTGCCTTTTTCACCGCAATCGGTGGCTGCTCATTATCTGGGAACAAGTGCGACCCTGCTGCAACTGAGCCTGAAGAGACTAAGATCACTTCAATGCCACGTGCACGGCAACGCACAATATATTGTGCAATGCTAAGCAAGTAGCGAGAGCGACATCCATCTTGCTCTGGTGCTATTAAGGCACTCCCAATTTTAATTACTATACGTTTTGACTGCTTCATCGACATAAATTCCTGCTTTTTGCTATTAATTAGCTACCCCACCCCTTTAACGCGACGGTACTCCTAAAATCTTCTATTAGAAGACAAATTACAAAATGCATTGCTTGACACCGGTTAATCGGTGAGCAAATATGACGAATAGACGTGCGACAACGAAGACCATAGTCCCATCGGAAATACACACATGCTTAACCCAGATACAGCAATTAAACTTTAACTGCCGTCTGACATTTCACTAATAGAAGATTGATTGTGACACCAAGTAGAAACATCCCCTTGACGTCGAGCCGTTTCCAACAGGGCCACCATGGTTTGGTGCGGCTGGAAAGACTGTACCGCAATGAATAATTGCGTAGAGAGTAGATTGTGAATGACTGCACAGGTTGCCCTGCGCTTCGAACGTTTTATACCTTAACCCGCTGAGTTAGTAATTGCAACCCAATACCATGTTAATTCTTTATGACGGTCATAAATGAATTTTATAATACTATATTTTCAATTGCTTATTGACTTTACTACCCTTAACACTGTGTTATAACACAAGCCTAGCTATACTCATTAATAGCAAAGGTATTACACACTCTATGTTAAAACGGGGAAATGACTTGCAAGTAAGATAGAAACTTTACTCGCTAGTGCTCTAAATAGCAACGTGATCCATGCTGCTACTAAGACACCTCCCCCTTTAAATTGCTTGGAGAGTTAATACAGTTGGTATATTACGTTGGAATGTTCCAGCCACGGGAGAATCTATGTCAGCAATTTATATTGCCGGAATTGCCGTTTGCTCTGTTATTGCTCAATGGCTTGCTTGGGCGTTTAAAGTACCCGCCATCTTATTTTTACTGCTAATTGGCCTCGCCCTTGGGCCATTTAGTGGCACACTCGACCCCGACGCGTTATTGGGTGATCTGCTTTTTCCAGTCGTTTCATTGTCCGTTGCTGTGATTCTATTTGAGGGCGCTTTAACCTTACACTTCAAGGAGTTAAAAGGCATTGGCAAGGTGGTGAGAAACCTTTGCTCGATTGGGATGTTGGCGACATTTGCCATTACCGCCACCACCGCCATCCTGGTGCTAGAACTCAACTGGCAAGTAGCCGCTGTACTGGGTGCTGTATTGGTCGTCACAGGTCCCACCGTTATTGCTCCTATGCTTAATTCCATGCGACCCGATAAAGACATAGACCGCATTTTACGCTGGGAAGGCATTGTTATCGACCCCATTGGTGCGCTCTTCGCTGTGATTGTGTTTGAAGCCGTTTCCTTAGTGGGCGATGCCGGCATGCTTAGTCACACACTGTGGGCATTGGTGTCCACTGTGGGGGTGGGGATCAGCATAGGTTTAGTCTCAGGTATCATCACCAGCTACCTGATCCGTAAAGAGTGGTTGCCATTTGAATTGCACAAGTTCGCCATTTTGGCGTTGGTGTTATTCAGCTTTACCATCTCCAACCACCTGAGTCATGAATCAGGGTTGCTTGCCGTGACGGTGTTTGGGATCTGGCTTGCCAACCAAGACGACTTGGAAATTGACTCCGTTCTTGAGTTTAAAGAAGACCTCTCGATGATATTGATATCGAGCTTATTTATTCTTCTTGCTGCGCGCTTAAAGCTAGAAGATTTAATGATGCTAGATACCGATGTCTTTATCTTTTTAGCCGTTATCCTGTTTATTGCGCGGCCAGTGTCTATCTTCCTTTCCACCCTGAACACCGATTTGCCAATCAAATCGCGATTGCTACTGAGCTGGATTGCACCACGCGGGATTGTGGCTGCCGCAGTGGGCTCAGTGTTTGCTTTGAGTATGAGCAAATCACAAATAGAGGGCGCGGAAAAGATGGTGCCGCTGATCTTCACCGTGATCATTGTCACCGTGGTATTGCAAAGCCTCACCGCCACCCCACTGGCCAGGCTTTTAGGGGTACGTCAGCCGAAACCCAATACCCTGCTGATTATTGGAGCGAACCATGTTGCTCGAGCCATCGCCAAGGGACTAAAAGAGCAGAACGTTGATATTTGTTTATCAGACCCAGCTTGGGAAAACTGCAAAATGGCTCGGATGGATGGCTTACCCTGTTATTACGGCAACCCACAGTCGGAACACGCTGAGCGTTATTTACCCCTAACCAGTTTGAAGTTTGTTTTAGCCCTGTCGCCCAACCGCCACCATAATGCCTTGGGAGTTCAGTATTTTTCTCACTTGCTTGGCGAGCAATGGGTGTACTCACTGAAGTCATCTACCAACCATGCTAAAGCCAATAAAGACAGTGCTACCTTCCTATCACGACAGATTTTATTTGGTGAAGAGGGCAGCTATGCCAAACTCAGTAGTATGATTGCCAAAGGCGGAAAGGTCAGTGTTACGCGTATTTCTGAAGAGTTTGACTGGCAGCAATACCAAGAGGTAAATAACGAAGCGATACCGCTTTTTATACTTACAGAGCAAAGCAAAGATGAAGAGCCCTTGTTGGTACGACCTTTTACTTCCAACATGAAAAAACCACCTGCGGATGGTGATAAAGTGTTTGCTTTACAACCACCTAAGTTAAGCGTGCTGAAAGATCCGAATAACAGTAAGGAAGGACAAATTGGCGATAAGCTAAGTAACTAGCTTACCTGCATAAGCATAAGCGGTGATAGCCTCACCGCTTAGTTTAAATTGGCAACCTCGCACGCTTAACGACGCTATCAGGCATTTTTTCTGCCAGTTTAGCAAGCGATGTCTGAATTTGTTGATGCAGTTGCTTATCGGCCACTGCTGAATGAAATAGCCAGCGGTAAGCATCCTCATAGTCTCTTGGACTGCCAAAACCACGGTTAAACAAGTCGACTAAACGCATCTGGGCTTTTAAGTTGCCCAGCGCAGCGGCTTCTCTAAGATACGTCACCGCTAAGGCTTTATCTGCCTGAACTAACTGGCCCTTGTCATAATACCGCCCCAATTGCTCCAGTGCAGCCGCAAGCCCCTGCTCAGCAGCACTTTTCATGTAGTACAAGCCAAGCTCAACGTCACGGTCGACACATACGGCATAAGCCAGCATATCGCCATATAAAAACTGATAAGAAGGCAAAGCCATGATCTCAGCTCGTGCTTCAATGTCTTTCACCAGCTGACACTCATCAGCCTTGACTCGCGCGAGATGCTGATTGTTATTAATCAGGGCAATTAGCTCTTGCTGTGTGTACAAAGGTACGGCTTCGATTTGTTCTTCAGCCTGCACAGGTAGACTTATAGCCATGCCAAAACCGATACTCAGCAGTGGCGTGATAATATGTCGACGTAGATAATTCATTGCTGTCCCATTTTAGTGCTAGGGTGTTCGTTATCCCATTTTGCTCAATTAAATCCTGAGCATGGCTCACGATTAAGCTAGGATAGTATTACATTGCTTTCGATTCTAATGGTTTTGTATCGGCAGCACTGACAATAAATGTAGCACGATGGGCACAAAAAAAGCTGCCGTAGCAGCTTTTTTCATTATTTTAGTGATTATTCAGTAAATGGGTTACGAACAATCATGGTCTCTACTCGGTCTGGGCCCGTTGAGATAATATCAATTGGCACGCCAGTGATCTCTTCAAGACGCTTAATGTAGTTAACTGCCGCTTCTGGTAACTGCTCTACCGAAGTTGCACCGAACGTGTTTTCACTCCAGCCTGGCATTTCTTCGTAAACTGGGGTGACTTTCTCATAACCTTCCGCAGCCAGTGGCGTCACATTAGTAACTGTGCCGTCTTCTAACTGATAACCTGTACAGATTTTCACGGTTTCTAAGCCGTCTAACACGTCAAGTTTAGTTAAACAGAAACCACTGATGCTGTTGATCTGCACTGCACGGCGCATAGCCACGGCATCAAACCAACCAGTACGACGTAAACGACCTGTGGTAGCACCAAATTCATGGCCTTTGTCACCAAGGTGTTTACCTACTGGGTCTTGCTTATCGATGCCATCGTATAGCTCAGTCGGGAATGGACCTGAACCCACACGCGTGGTGTATGCTTTAACAATACCAAGTACGTAATCTAAGTGAAGAGGGCCAAAACCAGCTCCCGTTGCAACACCGCCAGCCGTGGTGTTTGATGAAGTTACATACGGGTAAGTACCGTGATCGATGTCTAGCAATGTACCTTGTGCACCTTCAAATAAGATGTGATCGCCGGCATTGCGTGCTTGATCTAAAAGCTCAGTGACGTCAACGATCATCGATTTCAAGATTTTCGCCACTTCCATCGCGTCATCGTAAGTCTTCTGGAAATCGACTGGCTCTACTTTGTAGTAGTTAACTAGTGCAAAGTTATGGAACTCAAGCACTTCTTTTAATTTGGCAGCAAATTGCTCGGGATTGAATAGGTCACCAACACGTAGGCCACGACGCGCTACCTTGTCTTCGTAGGCAGGACCAATACCACGACCTGTTGTACCGATTGCTTTTTCACCACGAGCAAGCTCGCGAGCTTTGTCTAAAGCAACATGATAAGGCAAGATCAAAGGACATGCTTCACTGATTAGCAAACGCTCACGTACCGGTACGCCACGCGCTTCAAGCATGTTAATTTCTGTCATTAGTGCGTCAGGTGCTAATACTACACCGTTACCAATCACACATTTTACGTCTTCACGTAATACACCTGATGGGATCAAGTGCAGCACGGTTTTCTCACCGTTAATTACCAATGTATGACCCGCGTTATGTCCGCCTTGATAACGAACAACTAAAGAAGCTCTGTCTGTAAGTAGATCAACTACCTTACCTTTACCTTCGTCACCCCACTGGGTGCCCAATACAACGACGTTTTTACCCATTGCAAATTCACTTAGAAAAAATTAGGCGCAGATTTTATCAGAAAACCCACCCCAAGATCATCCCAATTTGGCTATTTTTTCCTCTTTCAGCCTCGCTATTCTGTAACAGCCATAAAAGAAGAAATATAACCTCTTGAAAATGATGATTAATAAAAGGAAAGCCCGGTGTGTTCACTGTGGTTTTGCAAAACTCAATAATTCACAACTGGCTTAGTTATACAGTGTAGTTGGCAATCAGCCCAACAGAAAAGAAATCGCCCAGCTAAATGCTGGGCGATATAAACAGGATTATAAAGTGGCGAGTTATAGCTCTAAGTCATCTTCCACTTCTGCCGCTAAGCCTTTGTCTTCGCCATCTTCAGGCTTAACTTTGGCTTGTGCTAGAAGCATTTCTCTTAGCTTGCCTTCAATCTCGTTGGCAATCTCAACGTTTTCTTTTAAGAACTTAATTGAGTTTGCTTTACCTTGGCCAATTTTGCTGCCGTTGTAGCTGAACCAAGCACCTGCTTTATCAACCAGCTTATGCTTAACACCTAAGTCAATCAGTTCACCTTGCTTTGAGGTACCCTCGCCGTACATGATAATAAATTCAGCTTGCTTAAATGGCGGTGCAACCTTGTTCTTCACCACTTTAACGCGGGTTTCGTTACCAATCACCTCATCGCCTTCTTTCACCGAGCCAATACGACGAATATCTAAACGAACTGACGCGTAGAACTTAAGTGCGTTACCACCAGTCGTGGTCTCAGGGTTACCAAACATCACACCAATCTTCATACGAATTTGGTTAATGAATATGCACAGTGTGTTTGAGCGTTTGATATTAGCCGTAAGTTTACGCAGCGCTTGCGACATTAGGCGCGCTTGCAAACCAACGTGTGAGTCGCCCATATCACCTTCAATCTCAGCTTTAGGTGTTAAGGCCGCCACCGAGTCAACTACCACAACGTCAACTGCGCCAGAACGAACCAGCATATCGCAGATCTCTAGAGCTTGTTCACCCGTGTCTGGCTGTGATACCAATAGGTCATCGACGTTAACGCCAAGTTTTTCAGCATAAACTGGATCAAGTGCGTGTTCTGCATCAACGAAGGCACAGGTTTTGCCAAGCTTTTGTGCTTCTGCAATAGCCTGTAAGGTTAAAGTTGTTTTACCAGAAGATTCCGGACCGTATATTTCTACAATACGACCGGTAGGCAAACCACCGATACCAAGCGCAATATCCAAACCCAGTGAGCCAGTAGAAACGGCTTCGATGTCTAGGGCTTTATTTTCGCCCAGCTTCATGATTGAGCCTTTTCCAAACTGACGCTCAATTTGTGACAATGCTGCGTCTAGTGCCTTTTGCTTGTTATCGTTCATTTGCTTCTCCAATTCAGCGTAATGACCCTAGTATACTGTATGGAATTACAGTATCAAGTGTAATTTTATGAATTTACTAGCTCAATTGTATTTTTCAATGAAAATTCAATAGCTTGCAACCTGATTTCGGCACGCTCGCCAGTAAATACTTGGTGAAATGTCGCTACTTTATCAGCAACAGCAATGGCAAACCATACAGTACCCACGGGTTTTTCCGCACTGCCACCACCAGGTCCGGCAACGCCCGATACCGCGATGGCAATGTCTGCAGTGCCAGCCCGTTGCGCTCCTTGCGCCATCTCCACCACCGTTTGCTCACTTACCGCACCAAACTGCGCTAAGGTCTCAAGCTTAACGCCTAATAGCTCATGTTTAGCATTATTGCTGTATGTCACAAAACAACGGTCTAGATAATTTGAACTGCCCGGGGTGTCAGTTAGGGCATAGCTTACGCCGCCACCGGTACATGACTCGGCGGTAGTGATTGTTAAGCCTTTATTCGTTAGAATAGCGCCCAATTGCGCCGCATAGTCGGCTATCTCTTTGTAGTGCTCCATAGGAAAACCTTTTAGGTATCAACAATGTCGTCAGATCTATATTCAGAACACACTATAAACCAACAAACCCCAATGATGCAGCAATACCTGAGAATTAAAGCTCAGCACCAAGAGATCTTGCTGTTTTATCGCATGGGAGATTTTTACGAGCTGTTTTTTGACGATGCCATCCGCGCCGCGCAACTGTTAGATATTTCACAAACATACCGTGGTAAAGCCGGCGGTAACCCAATTCCCATGGCTGGCGTGCCCTATCATGCAGTGGAAAACTACTTAGCACGCTTAGTACAACTTGGTGAGTCTGTTGCGATTTGTGAACAGGTGGGCGACCCTGCCACCAGTAAAGGCCCTGTAGAGCGTAAAGTGGTGCGCATTGTCACCCCAGGTACGGTTACCGATGAAGCGTTACTGCAGGAGCGCCAAGATAATTTACTCGCTGCGGTTTATCAGCACCCGAAGCAAGGCCAGTACGGCGTTGCATACCTAGACATTAACTCCGGGCGGTTTAATATTGTTGAACTGCAAACCGATGAGGCCCTGAGCTCAACACTGCAACGTCTGCAACCTGCGGAACTGTTGTATCCTGAGTCATTCCAAAACTTATTGGCCTTGGAGCAAATCAAAGGCAGTCGTCGCCGCCCAGACTGGGAATTTGATTTAGACACCGCCAAACACCTGCTTTGCCAGCAGTTTGAAACGCGCGACCTAGTTGGTTTTGGGGTAGAAAACGCCAAACTGGGCCTAACTGCCGCCGGCTGCGTGATGCAATACGTTAAAGATACCCAACGTACCGCCTTGCCACACATTCGGGCAATTACGCTGGAGAAAAACGAGCACGCGGTGATCCTAGATGCTGCAACGCGGAAAAACCTCGAACTTACTACCAACCTCTCTGGAGGAGTTGAAAATACTCTGGCCCAGATACTAGATAAATCGTCTACCGCCATGGGCTCGCGCTTACTAAAGCGTCGCATTCATACCCCCATTCGCGAACGACAAGAGCTAAACTCGCGACTCAATGCCATTGCCAGCTTAATTGAGCAGCACCTTTGTATTGAAGTGTATGAAGCACTCAAAGACATCGGCGACATTGAACGCGTGGTGGCACGCTTGGCTCTGTGTAATGCTCGCCCCCGTGACTTAACACGCCTGCGCAGTGCTTTACAGGCCTTACCACCACTGCATGACATTTTGCAGCAAAGTGACGACCAGCGTATTCAAGCCATCGTTAAGCACTCTCCAGCACTGCCCAAGTTACAAGATCTGCTAGAACGTGCCGTCATTGATAACCCGCCGGTGTTAATCCGTGATGGCGGTGTTATTGCTGAGGGCTACAACAGTGAGCTCGACGAACTCAGAGCACTCAGTGCTGGTGCCACTGACGTACTTGAAAAGCTCGAACTACGGGAACGTGAGCGCACCGGCATCAGCACGCTCAAAATTGGCTACAACAAAGTGCATGGTTTTTATATTGAGATCAGTCGCGCCAATTCGCATTTAGTGCCACCGGAGTATATTCGTCGGCAAACATTAAAGAACAATGAGCGCTATATTATTCCTGAGCTAAAAGAGCATGAAGATAAGGTACTAGGCAGCCAAACTAAGGCATTGGCACTGGAAAAACGTCTGTATGAAGAGCTCTTTGAGCTCATCGCTCCTTACATTGAGCAGCTACAGCTTATGGCTGCAGCGCTTGCCGATTTAGACGTGCTCAACACCCTCGCCGAACGTGCGCAAACATTGGATTATTGCAAGCCGCAACTGACCGAGGGTAACGAAATTGACTTGCAAGACAGTCGTCATCCGGTGGTTGAGCAAGTCAGTAAAGATCCCTTTATTGCCAATCCGGTAAAATTAGACCAAGCACGTAAAATGCTTATTATTACCGGCCCGAACATGGGCGGTAAGTCGACCTACATGAGGCAAACAGCGCTGATTGTGTTAATGGCGCATATTGGCAGTTATGTGCCCGCCAGTGCCGCTAAAATAGGCATCGTTGATCGCATTTTCACCCGCATTGGCGCCAGCGATGATTTAGCCTCGGGGCGCTCAACCTTTATGGTAGAAATGACCGAAACGGCAACCATATTAAATAATGCCACGGCACAGTCATTGGTTTTAATGGATGAAATTGGTCGTGGCACCAGCACCTATGATGGCCTATCGCTGGCCTATGCCACAGCAGATTATCTAGCCAGTAAAATTGCCGCGAAAACCTTATTTGCAACGCACTATTTTGAGCTTACGGAGTTAGCTGAGCAACAGTCTGGACTGGTAAACGTCCACCTTGATGCCATTGAACACAACGACACCATTGCTTTTAAGCATACGGTAATGGAAGGCGCGGCGAGTAAAAGCTTTGGCTTACAAGTGGCAGGACTGGCGGGGGTACCTAAAGCGGTTATCAAAATGGCAAAGCAAAAGCTTGCACTGCTAGAGCAACATCAAAGCGTGGTAAGCGATAGCAATAATGTCGCCACCGTACCGCAGCAGCAGAGCTTAGCATTGGCTCCTGAACCTGAGCCGTCGGAAGTTGAATCTATGCTGGCTGAAGTAGACCCCGATGACATGACGCCAAAACAAGCACATGCGCTGTTATATCAGTTAAAATCGTTACTGTAAGTAAACAACGAAAGTAAAAAAAAGCGGCTGTGAAATCACAGCCGCTTTTTACAATGTTAAAGCAATTAGCTCGATTAGAACTGATGGTTGTACTGCACACCAAAGATGGTCGCATGGCCTTTAGAGCGGAAGCCCCACTCGCTGCCTGATTTATCTTGCTCGACAAAGTGTTGAGTTTTACCGCGTAACACACTCACACCCACATCTAATGTCGCTTGGTTAGCCATAGTGTATTCTGCGCCAAATGAGTACCAAGTACGGTCAGTGTCTGGAATGGAAATAGATAGGTGATCCTGATCGGCAGGAGACTCATCATAAGCTAGACCAGCACGTAATTTTACCGACTCGCTAAGTTGATAATCGCCGCCAACAGCAAAACGCAAAGAGTTAGAGAAGTTCTCTTCTTTAGTGAATACAGTACCTGCACCACCTACCTCTGCGGCAAGCTCGTCGAAGCTATTCCAACCTGTCCACAATACGCTGTAGTGGAGGTTCGTTTGTTGGTTTAACTGATGACTACCTGAGATTTCAGCAATCGCTGGAAGGGTAATGTCAACCGAGCCGGGTAGAGACTGGCCAGCTAAGCCGCCTAGTGCTGCTGGTAACTGGTTGCTAAAGCTGCCTTCAAAAGTAATGTCCGTTTCACTGCGGTAATGAAAACCAAGGCGGTTAGCGTCATCAATTTGATAAGCCACACCTAGGTTCCAGCCAAAGCCTTGGTCATCACCTTCTAGGTACACAGCATCAGTGCTGGCAGGCAATGGCGTATTGGTGGCACCTAGGTTACGGACGATTTTTGCGTCGGCATAGACATGGTTAACACCGAATGCCACACTCCACTGCTCATCAACCTGATAAGAAGCTGAGATCCCAGTATTGATGGTGACAATTTCAGTTTGACCGGCGATTTGGCCGGCAACATAGTCCTCATCAAACTCAGTTGACAGACCAAACTGTGAATACGAGCCAACACCAATTGACCATTTATCGTCGTATTTATGTGTTGCGTATACCGCTGGGATCACCGCGCTTGGCGCAATGCTATTATCGTTTAGGGCTGCAGCCGGAACGCCATTATTAGTACTAGTGCCAGTGAGGCTGACATCAGGCTGGACATACATTAGCGCCGCTGAAACCTGAGTACCTTCAAGCTTTGACATCAACGCTGGGTTACGGGCAACCACTGAAGCATCATCTGCAACAGCCGCTTCACCTGCATAGGCACGACCTAAACCTGATACATTCTGCTCTGCTAACTGAAACGCCGCAGCAACGGCGTGTGAAGAAGATAGGATAGCGCCCGAAGCGATGATCCCCATTAGTACTTTATTCATTCTCAAGATCCCCTGTAATTCAGTCACTGTGTAATTAGTCACTGCAATGCCAGCAAAACCAAAACCCACAGCGCTGAGTAACTACTCATTTTTAAACTGTTTGTTTC
The DNA here is from genome assembly GCF_048515945.1 of Pseudoalteromonas 'SMAR'. NCBI lineage: Bacteria > Pseudomonadati > Pseudomonadota > Gammaproteobacteria > Alteromonadales > Pseudoalteromonadaceae > Pseudoalteromonas > Pseudoalteromonas 'SMAR'. Next base: position 125,919 of record NZ_JBLWMW010000002.1, on the reverse strand, counting down.
CATATTGTTGGCAAAATAATAAATTCACGACACCCTACCTAAAAGTTATGGAGAAATCTTCTTTTTTGCGATTTTTAGATGATTAATTGGACATTTATCGAGCAAATTATGCACTTTATAAACTCATCGGAGGAGACAAAAGCACCCAAATGATATTAATTCTCAATTTCATTGCCATATTCACCGCCTTCCGATACACTTACCTACACCTTGGGGTTAAACACTTAGCAACAAACCACTACCGTGTTTGCCATAGCAAGTCTGTGGATGTTAAGTAATTGACTGTTTACCAAGGTTAGAGTGAGTTTTAGTGGTGATACCAACTAGGGAGTGAAGTATGTTATTGCTATTCGTTTTAGCCGCATTATGCTTTTGCGGCCTAAGTGTGTATACCCTGTGTAAAGCCAATTACTGCGCCTGCAAGCATGCTGGCGAGTGTGACAACCCAGTCAGTCGCTATTGGCTCGTCGCCATTGCCAGCGCCATGGTGTCGCTACTTCTTTGTTGCCTAGCCTTTCACAGCGAAACCGGCACCCTGATTTGGCTATTAATGATGGCCAGCACCCTCGCTGGGGCATTACTTTCTGAGCGCTGGCAGCACCTTAAACAGCGCTGTAAAAACAGCCTTTTTACCACCTCAGCAAGTAAATAAAGTAAAAGTCATTGTTCACTCCTCGTCATGAGGTCTACCAAACCAGTGCTAAATAGCTACTAAGGCAGTTCCCTTTACCAGCAACAAAATAGCTACCAGAACAAAAAAGCAACCAGCAGCAACGCCCTCTCCCTCATCACACCCTCAAGTCAGCAGCCAATTAACTTATTTCGCGCCGGGATAGCGCGAAAAAGCATGTCAGGGCCAAGGACGGCCCTTACCTGCTGGTAACGTTAACATTGGCTGGTTACTTGAGGGCGATACCAGCTTGGCTTAATACATGCTCAATTCTGAGGGAGTAAACCTGCCACTAACTGCGTTAAAAGTTTCTTATTTGGCACCACCAAATTGCAAAACTTTTGCCTTGCCTGCATGGACGCAGGTACCTTGGCGGTAGCAGGATGCGGGAGCGGTGTTATTGACAAGGTTTACTTGCCTCATAATCGACCCTTTAATTAAACAAGCTGGTATTAGTGTGATGCTGGGAGCGCTCTTTCTTTTGCTTACTTTACTTTGGGCAAGCATCGATAAGTCAGTCGGCGCCCATGGAAGGGCGTCGAACCCCGTCACCAGGACAATGCCCACAAGACTCAACAGTAACTAGAGCAGCTACTTCTAACACTTTTTCCAGCAACAAAATAGCTATCAGAACAAAAAAGCAACCAGCAGCAACGCCCTCTCCCTCATCACACCCTCAAGTCAGCAGCCAATTAACTTATTTCGCGCAGGGAAGCGCGAAAAAGCATGTCAGGGCCAAGGACGGCCCTTACATGCTGGTAACGTTAACATTGGCTGGTTACTTGAGGTTCCCGGTGTGATGTTGGGAGTGCCCTTTCTTTTGCTTACTTTACTTTGGGCAAGCAAAGAAAAGTGAGTCGACGCCCATGGACGGGCGTAGAAACCCGTCACGAGGACAACTAAACTATACACCGCAGCAAAAGGCACAATAGTGAGTGTGATGCTGGGAGTGCCCTTTCTTCTGATTACTTTAGGCAAGCATCGATAAGCCAGTCACGCCCATGGACAGGCGCAGAACCCCCGTCACGAGAACAAACACCAGGGCAACTACACCAACAACTGCTCTTTAAGCAGCCGCGATAAGTTAATCTGATAGTCCAACGGCCGCACACTGGCAACGACTTTGACATCGGAGTGACTTAAATCTAAATCTTTCGCCGTCACATGGTGAAGGTGTTTAGTGTTGTAAAAAACACGAACCATAGGTGCTGTGGGTGCGCCTTTGTTGCCCTCGAGCACCAACCCTAAACGTTCATTAGTTAATTTTACGATGGTGCCAACCGGGTGCACGCCCATGCATTTTATAAATCGCTGTACTAAGATAGGGTCAAACTGAGTTTTATTCGACAGCAGGTAACGAAGCGCATTGATGGGCTCATCAGCCTCTTTATGGTGCTGATCGGCGGTGATGGCATCATAGACATCGACAATGGCCATCATTCGCGCCGCCGTACTCAAGGCGTCACCTTTTATTTTGCGTGGATAGCCAGTACCATCTAAACGCTCATGGTGATTGATGATCATATCCAACATAATGGGCGTAATACCGGCTTCGCCTTTACTCATCCCCAAAGACTGAGCAACGTGTTTTTTAACGGCTTTATATTCCAGCTCAGTGAAGCGGCCAGGCTTGTTAATTAACCCCTGAGGCAATTTAGCGTGACCAATATCGTGTAACATGGCTCCCATCGCAAGCTGCTCAATTATGTGCTGCTGCAGCCCCAGGTGCTTTGCAAACACGGTGATTAAAATGGCGCAGTTGGTCATATGGCGCCAATTGTAGGCATCTTTATCTTTAATTCGCGTTAAGATAGCCATGGCATTGGAGTTGCGCAGCACCGACGCCACGATGTCTTTGCTGACCTCATTAAGCAACGAAATATCGACTTTCATCCCCGAGGTGACATCACCATAGAGGCTTTGAATTTGGCGGTTGTTTTTCTCAAATTTCTGCATTGCCACAGCAAATTCTTGCTGCAAGGATTGCTCTTTAGAAACCGGCTTTGGTTTACTTTTTTTGTGACTTCTTGCGGTAGAGAGGCTGCCATCAGCCCCTTTTTTAGCTACTGTTTCTGTTTCAGCTTCAGGTTGCGGCTCATTATCGGGTTCAGGTTGTTGATACTTCTCAGGTACCGGAATATCGCTTTGGGTAAAGTCGATTTTCAGTTCCAATACGCCTTTATCGATTAGCTTTTGAATGATGGCTTTATCTCGCACCATGCCACGAGATTTTATTTTGACCCCAGCATCAGACTTATGTTTATGAACGCTGTCCACAAACATACCAGGTTGAAGATCTTCGATGGGGAGGACAATCTGCATAAGTCTTTTAAAACGTGGTTAGGCCAATGAATATTAATACCATTGAACCAGAAAAAAGACCATAATTTTAAGAAAAATTCGCACAAAGGTATGGTAAGTGTTTGCTGCTTAGTGGCTTGGGAAAGTGCGAAAGAGGAGAAAAGGTATGTGGTTAGTAAAGCGGGAGTCATGAGGTAAGCGACTTACCTCATGACCACGGTGTTAGCCATTACTCTTGGAAGTAAGTGCCCCAGCCGTCGTATTCAATTCCAGCATCAGTGGCTACTTGTTCCAACTTGACCACGTCTTCCATGATGACATCGGTATCAAGCTCGGCTTCAACCACAACATCAAAGCCCCAGATCTTCTCACCGTCTTCAAGCTCTAGTTCTGCTGGCTCTTCAACATCGTAGCCTAGTTTGAAGGCAGCTAAGGCAGCCGCTTCAAGTTTTTCAAAATCTTCGCTAACAAAGTGGTGTTCTACTTCATAGAGGGTTTCTGGGTTAGAACCATCTTCCAGTAATGAAGAGACAATGTCTTCGCTTATTTCACGCCAGTCTTCCATTATTCATCTCTCGCTTTTGCATCTAATTGCGCTATTCTGTCTGCCATTTTAGCATGGATCCGCGCTGCATGTTCTCTTGCAGGTAAATCCGCATCCAAATATTCTGGCGCCATGATATCAATATACACCTTACCGTTATTCCAACGTTTAAGTTTAATTTTATTATGAGTTGAGCTCATACAAACCGGTACCACAGGCACTTTGGCATTCATGGCCGTATGAAATGCGCCGGTTTTAAATGGCAGTAGCCCACGACCGTAGCTGCGTGTGCCCTCAGGGAACATCCACACAGACAGCTGCGTCTCAATGATTTTTTTGGCAGAACGACTTAGGGTATCCATGGCTTTGCTGCGATTACCTCGGTCGATAAGAATATTGCCAGAAAGCCAATACATTTGACCAAAAAATGGGATCCACTTTAAGCTCTTTTTACCCATGCTCACCGTATTCTTTGGTACGACGGCCGGTAAAGTAAATAGGTCATAATTATTCTGGTGATTGGCAACGTACATTACCGGCGCTAACTCGAGCGTGTCTGGGTGCTGAGTAATGACCAGCTCGACGCCTATCAGTCGCGACATTGAGCCATACCACCTTGAAATAATATGAACATTATTAGGGTGAAATGGGCGCACAATGCATAACAATAACCCCATGGTTGCGCTCACCACGATAAATAGGGTTAATAAAATGATTCGAATGACCGCAATCAAGTTTATCGCTCCAACTATAAAAACAGCGGCATTATAATCAAATTAGCGAACACTTGTAAGCTCAGTTTTAACTAGATCGACTCTTAGTCTTGGAAATCGTTGAATTGTAGGCAAAAACAACAATGCCGCTAAATAGCGGCATTGTTTGGATACACGAACTTTTAGCCTGAGAACACTAGCTCATGGCGTTTTGCAGCTTCTTCATTGCTGACTTTTCTAACTGACGAACACGCTCAGCTGAAACGTCGTATTTTTGTGCTAGGTCCTGCAAAGTGGCTTTTTCATCGGCAAGCCAGCGTGCACTAACAATATCTTGAGAACGCTCGTCTAAGGTTTTTAATGCTGCAAACAAGCGGTTATGTGACTGCTCTTGCCATTGCGCTTGTTCCACTTCTTCTGCCACATCACTGCTGGTGTCAGTTAAGTATTGTACCGGTGAAAAAGTGCTAGATTGGTTATCATCATCGTCAGCAGACAGATCAAAGCCCATGTCTTGCCCCGCCATACGAGATTCCATTTCGCGTACTTCTTTTTCACTCACACCTAGCTCACTAGCAACGGTGCTTACCTCGTCTTGGTTAAACCAACCTAGACGTTTTTTATTCTTACGTAGATTAAAGAACAGTTTACGTTGTGCTTTAGTGGTCGCGACTTTCACGATACGCCAGTTTTTCAGTACGTACTCGTGGATCTCTGCTTTGATCCAATGTACTGCAAACGACACAAGGCGAACACCAACACTTGGGTCGAAACGTTTAACGGCTTTCATCAGACCAATATTACCCTCTTGGATTAGGTCAGCTTGTGGCAAACCATAACCAGAGTAACTTTTCGCGATGTGAGCGACGAATCTCAAGTGCGACATAATGAGTTGCTTTGCAGCATTAAGATCACCTTCTTCCTGAAGACGGGTCGCTAAGCGCTTTTCTTCCTCGGCACCAAGCATAGGGATCGTGCTAACCGACTGAAGGTAGCCTTCAATGCTTGCGCTTTGCTGTCCAGTTAGTGCTAGTGCGTATAAATCTTTACTCATGTTTCACCTCAGTGATAAAGCGTTTCGTGTATATTTAGCACTCTAACATCTAGAGTGCTAAATGCAATCTACTTTATTTGATTTTTAAAATCAAGTGCTAAAAGCCAAAAACAAAGAAGACATATAACCCCTTGTTTTTATTAAACAAAACCAAGATTTAAAGTACTTTATTTGGGTTATTATTTTTTTATGACAGTGCTAAACCTAATAAGTGCAGTGCTAATTACGGCAATAAAGCCATGCTAAATTAGCACTAATTGCAGTCATCACACCTTTTCTGGCTCTATTTCCTTGATGTAGCGATAAACCGATAGAAATGACCCCACAAAGCCGAGCACCACAGCAGTCGCCAGTAGCACCAACAACTCATTGCCAGCTAGCCCTTGTAAGGTAAAATCACTTTGGTAGACACCGGCCACCATTGTCACAGCTGACTCCAGCCACCACAGCATCAAAGCAACGCAAATAAAAGCAACTAAGCCACCGACAATGCCATACCATATACCAGTCCACAGAAACGGCGCCTGAATGAAGGCGTTGGTTGCGCCAACCAACTTTAACACTTGGATCTCTTCCTTTTTATCCATAATCGATAACCTTATGGTATTACCAATAATTAAGATCACCGCACTGAGCAGTAAAAAGCCCACGGTAATAACACTTTCTTTTAATAAGGCGAGCAAGGCGTTTAAGCGCTCTAACCACTCGATATCCAGCTTGCCAAACTCAACTTCCCGCTCTTTTTCGAGTTTTTCTAATAACTCGGCTGCCGCTTGCGGTTTACTAAAACGACGTGTTGGAGTGACCAACACCACGTTTGGCAATGGGTTTTCAGCTAAATAATCCAGCGCTTGGCCAAAGCCAGACATGGATTTAAACTCCTCCAGCGCAGCACGTTTATCGATTAATACAACCTTATCTACCTCAGGGTAGAGTGCTAAACGCTTCACCAGAGTTTGCGTTTGGGCCGCAGTCATCTGCTCTTTAACAAACAGCGAAATCTCCGAGGCCTCTTTAAAGCCACTACTGACTTGCTGCACATTTTTAACCACCACATAAAGCGTGGCAGGCAGAGTTAAGCTTAGCCCCAAAACCAGAATTGTCATCATCGACGCCAATGGAGTGCGCCACATTTCGCCAAGACTTTGTACACCTTGGCGAATTATCATCAAACAAAAAAAGTAAAAGTGATGGAAAATGGATTTATCTGTTTTTTGCGACTGGCCATTGTGACCTTTAAATAGCAAACTCATAGCATTCCCTCTGCTAACGGATCTTGCATTAGCTTGCCTTGATTCAAGGTTAAGCTGCGATAACGCATACGCGCAATTAACCCTAAATCGTGGGTTGCTATAAGCACGGAAGTACCATGTTGATTAAATTCTTCAAACAAATTGAGGATCTCCATCGACAACTCAGGGTCAAGGTTCCCTGTAGGCTCATCCGCCAGTAACAAAGGTGGAGAGTTTACAATCGCTCGGGCAATTCCCACCCGCTGCTGCTCTCCCCCAGATAACACGCTAGGATGACAACGTACTTTGTCTAGTAACCCTACTTTATCAAGTGCGGCATGAACCCGTTTACTGATTTGTTTATGGTGCATCCCTTCAATCACCAATGGCAACGCCACATTATCAAATACGTTGTAACGCTCAAGCAAGCGGTGGTTTTGGAAAATAATGCCAATATCGCGGCGGACAAAAGGAATTTTGCGATTCGGTACCGTATTTAAGTCAACGCCATTGATCGCCACCTTTCCTGCCGATGGTCGCTCCATCACACTGATAAGCTTTAATAAGGTACTTTTTCCTGCCCCACTATGACCAGTTAAAAAGGCCAGCTCTCCTTTGCCAAGCTCAAAGCTGACCTTTTCGAGTGCTTTATGGCCGCCGGGATAGGTCTTGCTCACGTCGTTAAACTGAATCATTTTGGCCTCTTATCATTATTATGCCTAACGGTAACTCGTTCCGCTCTAAGACTTTGCTTAGTGATTACCTGTCGCTGTTGTTGCTGCACCCATAAGACAAAACGGGCACTAACGCCCGCTATATAACTCATTACTCTTGGCTAAACAATGCCTCTATAAAGTCGTCACTTTTGAACGTACGCAGGTCATCAATGCCTTCGCCTACACCAATGTAGCGAATGGGCACTTTAAACTGATCGGCCACCGCAAAGATAACCCCACCTTTCGCAGTACCATCCAATTTAGTCAGCGCAATACCGGTTAAGCCCACCGCCTGATTAAATAACTTCACCTGGCTAATGGCGTTTTGCCCGGTGCCGGCATCTATGGTCAACATCACTTCATGTGGTGCATCTGGATCCAGTTTTTTCATTACTCGAGCAATTTTCTCTAGTTCTTGCATCAAGTTATCTTTGTTTTGCAATCGCCCTGCCGTGTCGGCAATCAATACGTCGACACCTCTGGCTTGTGCCGCCTGAAAGGCATCAAACACCACTGAAGCAGAATCGGCACCGGTATGCTGGGCCACCACAGGAATGCTATTGCGCTCGCCCCAGACCTGCAACTGCTCAACGGCTGCAGCACGGAATGTATCGCCGGCAGCTAACATGACCGATTTGCCTTCGTTTTGGAACTGTTTAGCCAGCTTACCTATGGTGGTGGTTTTGCCCACGCCATTAACGCCAACCATCAAAATCACATAAGGCTTCTTATTGGCTGGGATCTCTAATGGCTGTTCAGCCGTTTTTAAAATCTCCGCCATTTCCTTTTTCATCAGCTCATATAAGGCTTCACCATCTTTGAGCTGCTTTCTGTCAGCGGCATCAGTGAGGCTATCAATGAGCTTCATGGTGGTTTCAACACCAATGTCGGCTGTTAATAATTGAGTTTCTAAATCCTCAAACAGCTCATCATCGATTTTATTACCTTTGAATACGGAAGCAAAACCAGAACCAATATTAGCCTTGGTTTTTAATAAGCCTTGTTTTAATCGACTAAAAAAGCCTGCTTTTTTCGGCTTTTCTTGCTCTTTCGCCTGCTCTGCCTGACGTTCTGCTTCTTCACGCTCGGCTTGCTCTTTGGCCAGCTGTGCCTGACGTTCTGCTTCTTCAAGTTCGGCTTGTTCTTTGGCTAGCTGAGCCTGACGCTCGGCTTCTTCACGTTCAGCTTGTTCTTTCGCCAACTGTGCCTGACGCTCAGCCTCTTCACGCTCGGCCTGCTCTTTCGCCAGCTG
>NZ_JBLWMW010000002.1:0-117337 GCF_048515945.1 Pseudoalteromonas 'SMAR' | reverse complement strand
GTTCTGCTTCTTCACGCTCGGCTTGTTCTTTGGCCAGCTGCGCCTGACGTTCTGCTTCTTCACGCTCGGCTTGTTCTTTCGCCAGCTGCGCCTGACGCTCTACCTCTTCACGCTCGGCTTGCTCTTTGGCCAGCTGTGCCTGACGTAGTGCCTCTTCACGTTCAGCTTGTTCTTTGGCCAGCTGCGCCTGACGTTCTGCCTCTTCACGCTCGGCTTGTTCTTTGGCTTGCTGCGCTAGTTGTTCGGCCTGTTGCTGCTCTTGTTGTGCTTGGCGTTCAGCTTCTTGCTCTGCTTTATCTGACTTACCAAAACCTAACCAAGATAAAAACTTATTTTTCTTTCCCATATTCACTTCTGACCGTGTTATTAAATTGCATAAACCCAAAGCAAAGTTGCGCTGATATTGATACACTACTCATCGTTTCCGGACTCATCAGTTGCTCTAAGGCAGCAAGACCGGCATAACCATTGTTTTGGGCTCGAGAGATTGCCAGCAGTGGCAACCTAAATATGTATGATAAAATTGCCAGCAAGTGTACCACGATCCTCGAAGATGAAAAATCCTGAAGCAATAAACCACAGCTATTAATACAGTAACGTTAACATGAGAAGAACAAAGCCGAAGCAACATAGCAAAGCAACAGGGTTTATTCGCATAATCAGCGGTCAATACCGCGGTCGTAAGCTACCTGTGCATGATATCGAAGGACTCAGACCCACCACCGATAGAGTAAAAGAAACCCTGTTCAATTGGTTGATGATGGATGTCCGCGATGCCAAGGTGATGGACTGCTTTGCTGGTGCCGGAAGCTTGGGATTTGAGGCGCTATCACGGTTTGCTGCTGAGGCCACTTTTATTGAGCTTGACCGCTGCGCCGCCCAGCAACTGCAAAACAATAGTGAATTATTGCAGTTAACTAATGCCAACATTATCAACGCTGATGCATTAACCGAGCTTGGCCAGAATCGTTCTGCGCAACAGTTTGATTTAGTGTTTCTCGATCCACCATTTAGAAAAAACCTCCTCGCACCTTGTTGCGAGCTGCTAGAAAGCCAGGCTTGGCTTAGCGAACAGGCCCTTATTTATGTTGAATTTGAGCGCGAGGCTCATCCCCAGTTCCCAGCTAACTGGTCGATTGTAAAAGAAAAACAAGCAGGCCAAGTGACATGCCGGTTATACCGCAGAACATAACCAAGGTTATGCCCGAGTTGCGGATGTGACAGGCGCTCGGGTTTTAGCTATAATTTAGACTTTACATGCGCTATTGCTTCGGATTACAATACCGCACCATTTTTGAACCAATTGGCTATTTTGTAGCCAAATTAGAGCTTAGCTCATTAATTAGGTAGGTGAATTTTTAATGCCAGTTATTAAAGTAAGAGAAAACGAACCGTTTGACGTTGCACTACGTCGTTTCAAACGTTCATGTGAAAAAGCAGGTATCCTTTCAGAAGTTCGTCGTCGCGAGCACTATGAAAAACCAACTGCAGAGCGTAAGCGTAAAAAAGCGGCTGCAGTAAAGCGCCACATGAAGAAGCTTTCTCGCGAAAACGCACGTCGCGTTAAATTATACTAATCAGTGACGGTCTTGCTGCAATGAGCTTATTAGTTACGCTGAAAGATGCACAAAAAGAAGCGATGAAAGCCAAAGACAAAACTCGTCTTGGTGCTGTTCGTGCGGTACTTGCTGAAATTAAACAGCGAGAAATCGACAATCAAGTAACACTCGATGATGCCGGTATTACCGCCGTCTTGGTGAAGCTGGTTAAACAACGTCGCGACTCTTATAACCAGTATACTGAAGCTGGTCGTGAAGATTTAGCTGAAATTGAAGCTAACGAAATCAGCGTACTAGAAACCTTTCTTCCACAACCTTTAAGTGACGAAGAAGTGGTTGAGCTTATTGATGCTGTGATTGCACAAACCGGTGCATCTGGCATGCAAGACATGGGTAAAGTCATGGGCGCCATCAAGGCTAAAGCCGAGGGTCGCGCTGACATGGGCAAATTGTCTGGCTTAATTAAGCAAAGACTAACTGCCTAACCCACATACTGAAGTATGATAGATTTAGCAAACCGAGCCCAGTGCTCGGTTTCTTCGTTTTTGGGCCAGCTTCGCTGTTATCCAACTCACCTTTGCTATCTGCGACATTTTATCTGGCAAATAATGAGAAGTTGATTTTTTATTTCTGTTACTTGGTATAATGTCGAACAATTAGCGTCGACAACGGAACATACATGAAAGGTAAAATCCCTAGACAATTTATTGATGACTTACTGGCAAGAGCAGACATTGTCGAGTTAATCGATAGCCGTGTAGGATTAAAAAAAGCAGGAAAAGACTACCAAGCCTGCTGTCCTTTTCACAATGAAAAAACGCCTTCCTTTACTGTTTCACGAGAAAAGCAGTTTTATCACTGCTTTGGCTGTGGCGCCAACGGTAACGCCATTACTTTTATGATGGAGTACGAAAAACTCGAATTTGTCGATGCCATTGAAGAGCTTGCCGCCCTAATGAACCTTGAAGTTCCCAGAGAAAATGCACCTCAAGGGCCACAGCGTTCATTCGAAGAAAAAAAATCTGACTACGATTTGATGTTACAGGCGGCCAAGTTCTATCAGCACCAACTAAAACACCATAGCAATGCAGCCGCCGTCATCGACTACGTTAAAGGTCGTGGGCTAAGTGGTGAAACAGTACAAAAATTTATGATTGGCTACGCACCGCCAGAATGGGAGTCGTTATGCCAACAAGTGGCTCGCAAGCCAGAGCACAAACAACAACTGCTGGATTTAAAGTTAGCATCAGAGAAAACCCCTGGTCGTCAATTTGACTTTTTTCGCGATCGTTTAATGTTCCCAATTCGAGATAAGCGCGGTCGCGTGGTGGCGTTTGGCGGACGTATTATGGGTGATGAACAAGGGCCAAAGTACCTCAACTCACCGGAAACCCGTATTTTTCATAAAAGCTTTGAGCTTTATGGTTTTTATGAAGCAAAACAAGCCCATAAAAACCTCGAAAAAGTATTAATCGTCGAGGGCTATATGGATGTTGTGGCATTGGCTGAACAAGGCATTGATTATGCCGTTGCTGCGCTAGGCACAGCCACCACGGCTGAACATATGCAAACCTTGTTTCGCAATACCGATCGTGTGATCTGCTGTTATGATGGCGACCGCGCAGGTCGAGATGCCGCGTGGCGAGCATTAGAGCACGCGTTACCCAACTTAAAAGACGGTAAGTCACTGCAGTTTGTCTTTCTCCCCGACGGCGAAGATCCCGACTCCTTAGTGCAACAAGAAGGCAAAGCGGCATTTGAAGCCCGCTACGAGGATGCCACCGATTACACTCAAGTCATTTTTAATAAGCTCCGTGAACAGTGCGACTTAACCAACGATGCCGGCAAAGCCAAGTTATTAAGTGATGCGATCCCACTGATTAATAAAATTCCCAGTGACTATTATCAAGAAACCCTGCTGGAGACCCTAGCACGGTTAATCGGTCGTACTCGTGAACAACTGAGTGCTAAGCTGGCAAGCAATAAACACCAACACAAAATTGAACGGCAATTTAAAGTGACCCCCATGCGCCGCGCAATTGGCCTACTGTTACAGCACCCTCAGCTAGGTAGGCAAGTGGAATATATGCCAGAGCTGGCTGAAATGGCCATCCCAGGAATTGAGTTGTTGTTAAAATTGCAATCACTGTGTATACAAAATCAACAGCTCACGACAGCACAGTTACTGGAGTACTTTCGTGAACAAAGCGAATTCAGTGCCTTGCAAAAGTTAGCGGTATGGCAACATGGGGTCAGTGAAGAGCGGCTGGAAGCAGAATTTAAAGATACTTTTCAATTTATTGAAGATCAGTGTTTAAATTACCGTCATGAGACCTTATCTATTAAGGACAAAACCGAAGGACTAAACAAAGAGGAACGGCTTGAGCTGGCCTTGTTAACACAAGCGCTAAAACGCTAGAAGCCCTAGTCAATCAAGATTTTCGGTGCTATACTGTTCTATTCACTGCGTCATCAAAATTTTAGCTGTGTTTTAGCTGGCGCCTGTTGTATCAACTTTTCAGAGTGGAAGCAAATTTCTCTATGGATCAAACTCCTCAGTCACAACTCAAACTTCTGATTCAGAAAGGTAAAGAGCAAGGTTACTTAACTTTTGCAGAAGTTAACGATCACCTTCCACAAGACATCATTGACTCAGATCAAGTAGAAGACATCATTAGCATGATCAACGATATGGGTATTCAGGTCTCTGAAAATGCGCCTGATGCTGACGAGTTGATGATGCAAGAAACCACAACAGATGAGGACGCTGCCGAGGCAGCCGCTGCGGCTCTAGCTACAGTAGAAAAAGAAATTGGCCGCACTACCGACCCAGTTCGCATGTACATGCGTGAAATGGGTACTGTTGAGCTTCTGACGCGTGAAGGTGAGATCCAAATCGCAAAACGCATTGAAGAAGGGATCAACCAAGTACAAATTTCTGTTGCTGAGTACCCAGAAGCGATCACTTACCTACTTGAGCAGTGGGATAAATTTGAAGCCGAAGAAATGCGCCTAAGCGACATTGTTTCTGGTTTCTTTGATCCTAATGCCGTGGAAGATGGTGATGCTCCTATCTCGGCAACTCACATTGGCTCTGAGCTAAGTGACGAAGATTTAGAAGACGAAGATGACGACGTCGATGACGATGACGACGAAGAAGAAGGCGATTCAGGCCCAGATCCTGAAGAGGCCCGTGAACACTTCGAGCGCCTGCGTTCTTTGTATAACAATGCCCGTGAAATCTTTGCTAGCAAAGGCCGTTCACACCCAGATGCGCAAGCCGCGATTAAAGAAATCGGTGATCACTTCCGTACCTTCAAACTAGTACCGAAGCAGTTCGATCGCATGGTCAATAACATGCGTGACATGATGGACAAAGTGCGTGTACAAGAGCGCATCATCATGAAACAAGCGGTTCAAGTAGCGAAGCTACCAAAGAAACTGTTTGTTAAGCATTTTGCTAATAACGAAACCGATACTGCTTGGATCGATGCTGAAATCGCATCAGGTGAGAAACACTCAGCAAAACTAGCTGAAGTGAAGCCTGAAATTGAGCGTTGCATTAATAAATTGAAAGCGTTTGAAGAAGGCACAGGCCTGAGTATCGAGCGCATTAAAGATATCAACCGTCGTATGAGCATTGGTGAAGCGAAAGCTCGCCGCGCGAAAAAAGAGATGGTTGAAGCCAACTTACGTCTGGTTATTTCCATTGCGAAAAAATACACCAACCGTGGCTTACAGTTCTTGGACTTGATCCAAGAAGGTAACATCGGTCTGATGAAAGCGGTAGATAAGTTCGAATATCGTCGTGGTTATAAGTTTTCAACGTATGCTACTTGGTGGATCCGTCAGGCAATTACTCGCTCGATTGCTGACCAAGCAAGAACCATCCGTATCCCAGTACACATGATAGAGACGATTAACAAACTCAATCGTATCTCTCGTCAAATGCTACAGGAAATGGGTCGTGAGCCTAGCCCAGAAGAGCTAGCAGAGCGCATGGTGATGCCAGAAGACAAAATCCGTAAGGTGCTGAAAATCGCCAAAGAGCCAATTTCCATGGAAACGCCCATTGGTGATGATGAAGATTCACATCTTGGTGACTTCATTGAAGATACCACAATCGATTCACCAATTGACTCTGCCACCATGGAGAGCCTACGTGGTGCCACCAACGAGGTGTTAGCAGGACTAACAGCACGTGAGGCCAAAGTACTACGGATGCGTTTTGGTATCGACATGAACACCGACCACACGCTTGAAGAGGTAGGTAAGCAGTTTGACGTTACCCGTGAGCGTATTCGTCAGATTGAAGCCAAAGCGCTGCGTAAGCTACGCCACCCATCACGCTCAGATCTGTTAAAAAGCTTTTTAGATGTTAAAGGCTAACAGATAGCAGAATAAGACTAGGCCGCTATGTAGCGGCCTTTTTTATAGTTAATAATAACCGCAACACAAAGGTAAACACTCATGGCCTGGATCCAAATCCGAATTGATGCTGATAAAGCCGATGCCGATGCCCTTAGCGACCTACTGATGGACGTTGGCTGTCCTTCAGTCACGTTTATGGATAGCCAAAATAACCCGGTATACGAACCTAAGCCCGGCGAAGTCATTTTATGGCCAGAGACCACAGTTATTGGTTTATTTGATGCCAGTCACGATATGCAAGCCGTGGTTGACTATCTACAAGCTCTGCATGATAAACCACTAAAATACAAGTTAGAGCAGCTCGAGGACAAAGACTGGGAACGCGAGTGGATGGATAACTTCCACCCCATCAAGTTCGGTGAGCGTTTATGGATCTGCCCGAGCTGGCGCGATATTCCCGACCCTGACGCCGTTAACGTGTTGTTGGACCCAGGTCTTGCGTTTGGCACCGGCACACACGCCACCACGGCACTGTGCTTACAGTGGTTAGAACAGCAAGACCTCAGTGGTAAAACCGTGGTCGACTTTGGCTGTGGCTCCGGCATTTTAGGTATTGCTGCCATTAAGCTGGGCGCCGAGCGCGTGATCGGTATTGATATTGACCCTCAAGCATTACTTGCTAGCCGAGACAATGCTGAGCGCAATGGCGTGGCCGAGCAACTGGAAGTGTACTTACCAGAAAACCAGCCGCAGTTTACCGCCGACATCGTTGTCGCCAATATTCTTGCCCAGCCACTACGTGAGCTCCACCAAGTGATCTTAGGCTTCTTAGGTGAACACGGTAAGATTGCCATGTCAGGGATCCTAGCAGAGCAAGCACAAAGCGTTGCTGATGTGTATGCCCCTTTCCTGAATTTGGATGAGGTGGCTCAAGAAGGCGAATGGACTCGGGTGAGCGGAGTGAAAAAGTAACGCAATCACGGCTCAAAATTGCAAACTCACACAACCGCAATAAGTTAGTAGTTTATAACTGGTAAAGCCTGTATTTAACAGGCTTTACGCATTTTTTACAGGCCATTTTTTGCAGACAGAAAGTCCGCAAAAAGTCAACTTTGCACATTTTTCGAGCAAATAATCATTACTCTCAGGTTGTTATCAAAAGTCAACCCATCAAGCTCAAAAAAAAAGCAATTATGTTCAATTTATAACCTTTGATTTTTGCAAAAAAAACCGTAAACTTAGCGCCCCTTGAAGAAAGGCGGATTAAACTGAAGTGCGAATTGGTCCATACCAACTTGAAAACAATCTTATCGTAGCGCCCATGGCTGGGATCACCGACAGACCGTTTCGGCAGTTATGTCGTCGGCTTGGTGCCGGGCTGGCGGTTTCGGAAATGTTGTCTTCAAATCCAAAAGTGTGGAAAACCGATAAGTCGCAAAATCGCATGGATCACAGTGGTGAGTCGGGCATACGTTCGGTGCAAATAGCTGGCGCTGATCCAGAGCTGATGGCGCAAGCGGCTCAGTTTAATGTAGCAAATGGCGCGCAGATCATAGATATCAATATGGGCTGTCCCGCTAAGAAAGTGAACAAAAAACTCGCAGGCTCTGCATTATTACAGTATCCCGAGTTAGTAGAAGAGATTGTCACAGCAGTCGTGAATGCTGTTGATGTACCAGTTTCTTTGAAAATTCGTACTGGCTGGGATACCGATAACCGTAATGGGGTTGAGATTGCGAAAATTGCTGAACGTCGAGGTATTGCCTCGCTTGCCGTACATGGCCGCACGCGCAAATGCATGTACAAAGGTGAAGCGGAGTACGCCACGATAAGAGAGATAAAACGTTCAGTATCTATCCCTGTGGTTGCCAATGGTGATATCACGTCGCCAGAGAAAGCCAAGCAGGTTTTGGATTATACGGGCGCAGATGCCATCATGATTGGTCGAGCCGCCCAAGGTCGTCCTTGGATTTTCCGAGAGATAGACCACTATTTGCGCACCGGAGAGCACTTGCCTACACCTGAGATAGCAGAGGTAAAGGCAATAATGATGGAGCACTTAGTGAACCTTCATCAATTCTACGGTGAGCCAATGGGAGCGCGTATCGCACGCAAACATGTGTCTTGGTATTTGCAAGCCCATGACCACGAAGGTCAATTTAGGCGAGTATTCAATGCCTTGGAAACGCCACAAGCGCAGGTCCAAGCATTAGAAGACTATTTTGAAACATTGGGGTAAGTAACACCACTTTCCCCTACAGGCTAACTAAGAAAGAGACATAACGATGTTCGAACAAAATGTGACTTCTCCATTTATTACTAACGCTCATGTTCAGTCACAAGAGAAACCGCAACCTTTGCGCGATGCAGTAAAAAAAGCTGTGCACCACTACCTGAAGCAGCTTAATGGTCAAGACGTACAAGACGTTTATGAGTTAGTTCTTTCTGAGCTTGAAGCACCTTTATTAGAAGAGGTGATGACTTACACTCGTGGTAACCAAACGCGCGCGGCGATCCTACTGGGTATTAACCGTGGCACACTTCGCAAAAAGTTGAAAAAATACGGCATGAACTAATCGCCGCTTTCAATGCAAAAATAAAAAAGCACCGGTTGGTGCTTTTTTATTGGAAATAATTCAGTAGGCTGCGGACATTTATCCTTTCTTTATCACATTTTTCTCACCTTTATCACGGCAATATGCATCGTCTTCTGCGCCAGAATGCGTTAAAATAGCGTCTTTCTAAGCTAGCCCTTAACTAATCATTGAGGAAACCTGAACCATCATGGATATACATCGTCCAATTCGTCGCGCCCTATTAAGCGTGTCAGACAAAACCGGTATCGTTGAATTCGCCTCAGCCCTTGCAGCCCAAGGCGTTGAAATTTTATCAACTGGCGGTACCTGTAAACTCCTTGCAGACAACGGCATTAAGGTAACAGAAGTTTCTGATTACACTGGCCACCCAGAGATCATGGATGGTCGCGTAAAGACACTTCACCCGAAAGTTCACGGCGGTATTCTAGGACGTCGCGGCCAAGACGAAGACGTGATGACTGAAAATAATATTTCAGCGATCGACATGGTAGTAGTCAACTTATACCCCTTCGCACAAACGGTTGCGAAAGCTGACTGCTCACTGGAAGACGCTATCGAAAATATTGATATTGGTGGCCCAACTATGGTACGCGCCGCAGCCAAAAACCACAAAGACGTTACCATTGTGGTTAATGCCAAAGACTATGGCCGCGTAATCAATGAGATGAAAGCTAACCAGGGCTCAACCACTTATAAAACGCGCTTTGACCTTGCTATTGCCGCCTATGAGCATACCGCACAGTACGATGGCATGATTGCCAACTACTTCGGCAAGATGGTGCCAGATCACACCGAAGAAGCTGCCGAGGAAACCAAGTTCCCACGCACCATCAATATGCAATTTACCAAAAAGCAAGATATGCGCTACGGTGAAAACTCACACCAAGACGCCGCTTTCTATGTTGAAAACGACATTGAAGAGGCCTCAGTTGCCACCGCGAAGCAGCTACAAGGTAAAGCGTTATCTTACAATAATATCGCCGACACTGACGCCGCGCTTGAATGCGTGAAAGAATTTGAGCAACCGGCGTGTGTTATTGTGAAACACGCTAACCCGTGTGGTGTTGCAGTAGATGACAACATTCTTGCCGCCTACGACCGTGCCTTTAAAACCGACCCAACTTCAGCGTTTGGCGGTATTATTGCCTTTAACCGTGAGCTAGACGGCGATACCGCAGAAGCCATTGTTGCGCGCCAGTTTGTTGAAGTAATTATTGCCCCAAGCATTTCTGAAGAAGCGGCACAAATCGTGGCAGCGAAGAAGAACGTGCGCCTACTAGAGTGCGGCCAGTGGTCAACCAAAACCACCGGCACTGACATCAAACGTGTCAATGGCGGTATCTTAGTGCAAGACCGTGACCAAGGCATGGTGGGGTTAGATGACCTCAAAGTGGTTTCTAAACGCCAGCCTACTGAACAAGAGTTAAAAGATCTGTTGTTCTGCTGGAAGGTCGCTAAATTTGTTAAATCCAATGCCATTGTCTATGCCCGTGATGGCATGACCATTGGTGTGGGTGCAGGTCAAATGAGTCGCGTTTACTCGGCTAAAATCGCTGGTATTAAAGCGGCTGATGAAAACTTAGAAGTGCCGGGGTCGGTAATGGCTTCAGATGCCTTCTTCCCATTCCGCGATGGCATCGATGCCGCGGCAGAGGCCGGCATTACGGCGGTTATTCAGCCTGGTGGCTCAATGCGAGATGAGGAAGTCATTGCCGCCGCTGATGAAGCGGGCATGGCCATGGTCTTTACTGGCATGCGCCACTTCCGCCACTAAACATTAAAGCGCGAAACTCACCGTTTCGCGCTTTTTGTTTTCACTAATTTCCAGTACTCTGGTGATAGCATAATCATAACAGAATGAAGGAAACTAATGATGAACCTAGGTATTAAGTCTCTTATCGCTGCAGCGGTTTTTACTACCCTAGTAGGATGCCAAGCAACGCAATCAGATACATCAGCACAGCTACCAAGCGCTATTGTTAAAGCAGTCGATAACGATAACCGTAGCGACAACTATCGCGCCCGCGACCAATATCGTAATCCAGCCGAGACACTGGCCTTTTTTGCTGTTGAGCCAAGCATGACAGTGGTTGAAATCGCCCCTGGCGGCGGTTGGTATAGTGAAATCCTAGCACCATTAGTAAAAGGCCAAGGCACCTACTATGCCGCCCACTTCCCTGCGGACTCTGAGGTTGGTTATTATCAGCGCTCGCTGAAAGGCTATAAAGAAAAGGTCGCCACTAACCCTGATTTCAGTGAAGTGAAGATCACTGAGTTTGCACCGGTAACCCACTCCGACATTGCCCCAGCTGGCAGTGCCGATATGGTGTTGACGTTCCGCAACGTTCATAACTGGTATATGGGCAAAGGCGATGAAGGCGTTTTAAGCGCGTTTCAAGCGTTTAATAAAGCCCTCAAGCCAGGTGGTATTTTAGGTGTGGTTGAACACCGCTTGCCAGAGCATCGTAAACTGGCTGATCAAAAATCATCAGGCTACATGAAACAAAGTTATGTGATTGATATTGCCAAGCAAGCTGGATTTGAATTAGTAGAAAGCAGCGACATTAACGCCAACCCCCTAGATAGCGCCAACCACCCTAAAGGGGTATGGACACTTCCTCCTCGTCTAGCACTAGGAGAAGAAAAAGCGGCGCAATATAAGGCGATTGGGGAAAGCGACCGCATGACCTTAAAATTCAAAAAGCTTTAATAGGAAAACTTCGCCATGAATGTACTTGTCATTGGCAGCGGCGGGCGTGAGCACGCGCTTGCGTTCAAAGCCGCACAAAACCCCGCTGTGAAAACAGTGTTTGTTGCACCAGGTAATGCTGGTACAGCCCTAGAACCTAAGTTAGAAAATGTCTCAATTGCCGTTGAAGACATTGATGCATTAATTGATTTTGCTCAGCAAAAGCAAGTAGAGCTTACTATTGTAGGACCTGAAGCCCCATTAGTACTGGGTGTGGTCGACCGCTTCCGTGAAGCGGGTCTGGCCATTTTTGGTCCTACCCAAGCGGCAGCGCAGTTAGAAGGTTCGAAATCTTTCACCAAAGATTTTTTAGCTCGCCACCATATTCCTACGGCGGCTTATCAAACCTTTGAAGAAATCGAGCCAGCCATTGCCTATGTCAAAGCACAAGGTGCTCCCATTGTCGTTAAAGCCGACGGCTTAGCCGCTGGTAAGGGCGTTATTGTGGCAATGACGGAAGCCGATGCGGAAGCCGCTATCCGCGATATGCTGGCTGGTAATGCCTTTGGTGAAGCTGGCAGCCGCGTGGTAGTTGAAGAATTTTTAGAAGGTGAAGAAGCCTCGTTTATCGTTATGGTTGACGGTAAAAATATTCTGCCATTTGCCACCAGCCAAGACCACAAACGCGCTTATGACGGCGATGAAGGGCCAAATACAGGTGGCATGGGTGCATACTCTCCTGCCCCAGTAGTGACCCCTGAGGTTCACGATCGCATTATGGCAGAGGTGATCAACCCAACCGTAGCGGGTATGGCTGCTGAAGGTCATCCATACACTGGCTTTTTATACGCAGGCTTAATGATCACCGCTGACGGTACACCCAAGGTGATCGAATACAACTGTCGTTTTGGCGATCCTGAAACTCAGCCTATCATGCTGCGTTTGCAGTCTGATTTAGTCGAGCTAATTGAAGCGGCAAACCGTGAAGAGTTGGACAAAACCACCATCGACTTCGACCCTCGCGCTGCAGTAGGCGTCGTGTTGGCGGCTAAAGGCTATCCTGGTAGCTACCCCAAAGGCGATGTTATCTCAGGTTTACAAGTCAACTACCCTGAAGGCGAAAAAGTATTCCACGCGGGTACCAAAACCGATGCCGAGAACGTGGTTACTGCCGGTGGCCGTGTACTATGTGCAACGGCACTTGGACACACCGTGACTGAAGCGCAAAAACGCGCCTACTCTTTGGTGAAAGACATTCACTGGGATGGCGTAGAATACCGCACGGATATCGCTCACCGTGCGATTGTTCGGGAAAGCTAAGCAACTGCGCTAGCCGCCAAACTAACATCAGGCCAGCAACTATGCTGGCCTTTTTAGATCTGCTATGCTACGACTTTTGATATCAAGCCGCTTAATTAAAAGCTCTATTTGAGGTAAGAAAACTCGGTCGGTAACTAGGCGAAACTTTTACTATTTAGTTGTTCTGAATAAGAAATTTTTAACGCAGTTAACGTCGAATTGGCTCTTTCAAGTTGATCAAATATTAATGCGGGTTGCTATGAGCATCACTAGGGGCACAGATGCAAGTTCAAGGCACACTTAAAAAGCTCAGATCCGAGCTGGTTGAACCGGTTCAATACCAACTCCCAGTTGGCGAGGATTTGGTTCCACTGAATGACTACTTTGGTAAGCACATTACCTTAACCTTTAGCGGCAACATTTTTTGCAGTAATTGCGGTAAAAAAACCAAGAAAAGCTACTCTCAGGGCCATTGCTTTGTCTGCATGAGAAAGCTGGCAAGCTGCGACATGTGCATTATGAAACCTGAGACTTGTCACTTTGATCAAGGTACTTGCCGCGAGCCTGAGTGGGGAGAGGTAAATTGCATGATCCCCCACTATGTTTACCTTGGCAATACCTCCGGACTGAAAGTGGGGATCACCCGTCACTCGCAAGTTCCGACGCGTTGGATTGACCAAGGAGCGACACAAGCACTGCCGATTTTTAAAGTACAAACCCGTCACCAATCTGGTTTAGTTGAAGTGGCACTGGCCGAGTTTATTGCCGATAAAACCAACTGGCGCAACATGCTAAAAGGCATAAACCCAGAAATAGACTTAAAAGCCAAAGCCGCCGAGTTAATCCCACACATTCAGGGCAAACTCGACGAGCTGGCAGAGCTATTTGGCGCCACCGCCATTGAGGTATTAGATGAGGAAGTGGTGGATCTTACCTTCCCAGTGACTGAGCACCCCAGCAAAATTACCTCGTTTAACTTTGATAAAGATCCTGTCGTCAGCGGCGTGTTACAAGGTATTAAGGGCCAATATCTAATTTTTGATAATGGCGTCATTAATATTCGTAAGTTTACCTCCTACGAAATCACTTTCTCTGACTCGTAAAACTCGCTCCATGCGTCTTCTGCCAACGGCTTGCAGAAGACATACCCTTGAATACTATGACAGCCGAGCTTGCGCAGGTAACGCTTCTGCACCGCCTTTTCGACCCCTTCAGCGACCACATGCAATTTTAATGCTTTAGCCATAGCAATGATGGCACTGACAATCTCACTGTTGCCGTACTCATCGGGAATTTTAGCAATAAAACTGGCGTCTATTTTTAAGGTATCAATGGGCAGTTTAGTTAAGTAACTCAGCGCCGAGTAACCGGTGCCAAAATCGTCTAAGGCTAAACGAATACCCAGCTCTTTTAATTTCTTCAGGGTGTATTTCGCTTCATGCAAGTTACTAATAAAACTACTCTCGGTGAGTTCCAGCTCCAAGTATTTGCCTTCCACCTGGTGTTTATTCAAAGCCTCGAGAATGCAACCATAAAGGTCGCCTTGGCTAACATGAGAAGCGGAAATATTAATGGCGATACGCTCAATATCGATGCCATCTCGTTGCCACTGCGCCAAGTGCTGGCAGGCTTTATTAATCACCCATTGATCCAGTTGAATGATAAGCCCAAGCTCCTCAGCCAAAGGAATAAATTGCCCTGGTGAAATCATACCAAGATTGGGATCCTGCCACCGCAGTAAACACTCAACGCTGGCAATTCGACTACTGCTAAGGCACTGAAGAGGTTGAAAGTGCAGTTCAAATTCGTCGTTCTCTAGCGCTTTTTGGAAGCGACTTAACATCGATAAGCGCTCAAACGAACGAGCGTTCATTGACGCTTCAAACAGCTGAAACGAGTTGCGCCCCACTTCTTTGGAGCGATACATGGCAACATCGGCGTGTTTTAACAAGGTTTCAGAGTCGTGACCGTCATCGGGGTAAATTGCCGCGCCCATGGAGGCGGTGGCAGCCACCTGCATATCTCCTAATTGGAATGGCGCCGAGAGCGCCATCAAAACCGAGTCGGCAAAGTCTGTGACCTCTGACATGCCATTGACTTCGGTGAGCAACACCACGAACTCATCGCCACCCAGCCGCGCTAGGGTATCGCCCTCATTTAAGATCCCTTTAATTCGCTCGCTGACTTGCACTAATAGCTCATCACCAGCACTGTGGCCGAGCGAATCATTGACCTCTTTAAAGCGGTCGAGATCGATGAACATAACGCTAAGTTGCTGCTGGTAACGGTGAGCAGACGCCAACGCCATAGATAGCCGGTCGTAAAATAAACGCCGGTTCGGTAAGCCAGTTAATTCATCAAAGTAAGCTAGCCGCGCAATCTTCTCTTCGGCATTTTTACGCTCGGTAATGTCACTGAAAATCGCCGCATACAATACTTCTTCGCTAGAGGGCTCTCTGATCTCAATGATGGTCAGCCACTCAACATACACTTCGCCACTTTTTCTGCGGTTACAGATCTCCCCTTGCCACACGCCATTACTTTTCAGCGCCTGCCACATTTGTTCATAATACGCTTCATCATGCAATCCCGAGCTTAACATACTGGGGTTTTTGCCAATCACCTCGTAGTCTTTGTAGCCCGTTAAAGCCGTAAATGCCGGGTTGATCTGCATAATCTCACCATTGCTTTTGGTGATCATAATGCCGTCTAAGGAAGCGTCGATGATACGATTCGCAAGGTACAGGTTCTTTTGCGATTTTTGCAATGCAATATCACGCTGTACCAAGACCTTTTCCAGTTCACTGCAGTAGGCCGTCTCTATTTCGGTCAGCACGTTTTTCAGTGCCAGCAAGCCGATGACTTGCTCTGTATCAGGGCACTTAACCACTAAATGCCGGATAGAATTAACCGTCATTAAACGGTAAGCGTCAAATAAGCTGTCTTTGGGGGTGGTAGCAAGCATGGGGTAACTGGCTAATTGCCAGCATGGCTGACGCCAATCGGGATTAAGAATAATATAGGCAATATCGCGCTGGGTGATGATCCCGTATTCGTCTAACGCCTTATTGTAGATCAGCACCGCAGTGAGCTTATGCTCACGCATGGTGGCAATGACCACAGAAACGCACTCTTCGCTGTCAAGGATCATAACATTGGCATCATAGTGCTGTTCAATAGGGCGAAAGTGTAAATAGTGGTCAAGGCCTTGGCTGCGGACAATATCAGACAGGGAAACCACACCACATGGTTTACCTTGGTCATCGACTACCAGCAAATGACGGATCCCAAGCTGATGGAATTTTACCGTGGCTTCACTGAGGGTTTTATCGATGGCGATGCGCTGAACCGGTGTGGTCATCACAGTTCTGATGGCGCGTTGGGTAAAGTTTTTGTCGTTAAAGTCTAGCTTAACACAATCCGACTCCGTCCAGATCCCAACGATGTTGTCATCTTGAGTAATAAAGATAGAGCTCACTCGGTTAGCACGCATTTTTGCCACCGCATCGTATAAGCTGGTTTGTTCATCACAACACAACAGCTCATTGGTAAACACTTCTTTTATCTGTAACTGGCGCGAATCACCAACCATAAGCACACTCTCGCAATATTATTGAGCTTTGCAGTATACTTACAGCTCCCAATATGGAGTTTGACTGAGAACAAATTATGGCCAAAAAACCCTACCCACGACTGCTGGTATTAGACCAAAGTATTGAGTTTATTGACTCTGAAGAAACGTTTAACGATAGCCTACATGGCCTTGATGAAGCGACTAAGCGTGATACCTTTTATATCTTAGAAGACGGTCAATGTTTTGATTTGGCAGGGAATAAGGTCACCACCCTGGGAATGGCGGAGTTGACGGCCTTAGTGCAGCAACAACTCATTGCCGAAGGCCAGTGCTGTGTCAGTAAACTGCAGCTACAAGATGTCTCTCAAGCGTTTAGCCTGCTGTCTGAATGGGCATAAACTAGCTGTCTTCCACCAGTGCTTTCAGGTGCATCACGGCACTGCGACCCAGAGACGATAAATCATAGCCGCCTTCAAGGTAAGAAATAATCCCCAAACAACCGTGCTGCTTAGCAAACGCCACGACTTGCTCGGTAAACCAGTGGTAGTCTTGCTCGACAAACTGCAAACCACCCATTTCGTCTTCTAAGTGGCCATCAAAGCCGGCACTGATAAAAATCAATTGCGGTGCAAAGGCTTCAAGCTTGGGTAGCCACTGTTGTAAAAATAACGCTTTTAGATCGTCACCACCGGCGCCTGCCGGCAAAGGGGAGTTGATCAACGATTGGTGATTTTCGATGGCGGTATTAGGGTAAAAGGGGTATTGGAACAGTGAACAAAATAACACACTGTGATCTTGGTTAAAGATATCTTGGGTACCATTTCCATGGTGCACGTCAAAGTCTAAAATAGCGATCCGCTCTACCCCTTTGCTTTTGGCGTAGGCTGTGGCAATCGCGACATTATTAAAAACACAAAACCCAGATGAGGTGCTTTGATTAGCATGGTGGCCAGGTGGGCGAACAGCACAAAATGCCGCTTCTAACTCTCCGGCCAGTATTTCATCCACCGCCAGCAATCCAGCCCCTACTGCACGCTCAATGGCTTTAAATGAATCGGGGCAAAGCCAAGTATCACCATCAAGCTCAGCCAGTCCCTGCTCAGGAACTTTATTCATCACTTCGGCTATCATCGCTTGGTCGTGCACCAAAGCATAGTGCTCAGGTTCTGCTTTCGGCGCACTTTTGTGCTCCAGAGCAATATCCAACCCCGAAGCCAACAGACGATCGGAAATAGCGTCTAGCCGTGCCGGACACTCAGGGTGATCGGCAATCATCTTATGTTTTCTACAATTCGGGTGGGTAATAATGGCAGTGCGCATGATGAGCTTGGTCCTTTGACTTTGCAGTCCTATAAAACTGATTACCTGCGCTAACTATAGCAAAGCCCGTACAGACGGGCTTTGCTACTTTGGTCGCGTTAATGATTGACGTCTTTGGCATGGAGCGCCAAATCATGAAAATCAAAACTAAAATCGCTGATCTTAGGGTTCACAAACTCCATCTCGGCAGTACTCACTTGCTGCGACTTATCAACAGTAAAGTTGATGTAGGCATCTGCTTCGAGTAAAGGCTCATCCCAGCGCACCACAAAGGTATTGCCACTGTGATGCTGCAAAGTGCCCTTGAGCTGTTTGGTATGAGTGAAATCAATGCGTAAATCACCATCCAATAACTCAATAACCACATCACCGTACCAGTCGCTGGTTAATGTGCCGGTGTAGTGCTGTAGTGGTAAGGCCGGTTGCGGCTCGTCAACCTCAATAACGCCGGCTTGAGCATACAGCTCCTCGCGCTTGGCAAAATAGTCATCGGCGATCAGGGTGACCCAATCTTTCTCTTCCAGTCCAAGGGCGTCTTCAAACACCTCATTAACGATAGCCGATAACGCTGGGTATTTTTGCTGATTCGACAATATCACCACGCCTAGCTTTTTCTCAGGGATCATCGCCACTTGTGACACCATGCCCAAAATGCCGCCGCCATGGCCTACTTTCTTATAGCCAAAATAGTCTTCAATTCCCCAGCCTAAGCCATAGCCTTTAAATTGTTGTTGGTACGTTGCTGCCGCTTTATTCGAGGGTAAGCGCATAATGTGCGGATGCCACATTTGCCGTTGCTGCTTGTCACTGAATAGCACCTCTCCAGATGGCATGACTCCTTGATTTAACTGAGTTTGTAACCACTTAGTCATATCATCAACATTGGAGGCAATGGCACCTGCGCCACGAAAATCTTCGAGATAGTTTACAAAAAACGGCGTCAGCTCGCCGTCCATTGGAATATGCCCAGTCGCCCAGTTGGTATTGCTGCTGGGAATACGTGAAAAACCAGCCTTGGAGTCATCCATGTCTAAGGGCACAAACATTTCTTGCTCAACAAAATCACGCCAATCTTTGCCACTGACTCGGCTTACCACCTCCCCAGCCATAACAAACATTAAGTTGTTGTAGGCGTATTGACTGCGAAAGCTTGAGCTGGGTTTTAACTTAGCAATGCCAGCAATTAATTCAGCCATAGTCTTATCGGTATCAGGCCAAATCATTAAATCACCGGCTCCAAGCCCCAACCCACTGCGATGACTCAATAAATCGCGAATGGTCATTTCTCGCGTTGCATAGGCATCATAGAGGGTAAATTCAGGGATGTGTTGAATGACTTTATCATCCCAATTGAGTTTGCCTTGGTCCACTAGCATTGCCAGTGCCGCCGCGGTAAATGCTTTGGTGTTTGAAGCAATACCGAATAAGGTGTCGGCATTCACCGCCGTGGGGTTGGCTAAGTGGGTAACACCATACCCTTTGGTCATAACAACCTTGCCGTTTTCCACGATACCAATCGCTAGGCCTGGAATATCAAAGCGCTCCATAGCCTGTTTGACAGCCTTATCGACATCTTGTTGAACCACCGCGGCATTGGCCACCGTAGTTAAAGCACTAACAACCAGCAGCCCAGATGACAGTAGCCATTTTTTTATTTTCATTGTTTATCCTTGAGTAAGCTTAAGATGATATGGCACTGCCCCACTGCGGCAACTTGCCATGGTCATTAAAAGTTGTAAATTGCCAGCTCTTTCTCGCGCCTTGTGGTATCAGGGTCTATATCGTGTTGCTGATCCGCAATCGCGTTAATATAGTCACTCGGCAGTTGGTGCTCTCTGGCTCCCGCCAAGACATGCTGCACATACCAGTCATATGGCAGCTGCTGCTCAATAAACGTATTGGCAATATAGCACCATGCCTCGACATGGCCGTGACCAAGATGCTCAACCGCCAAATTGCGACAATGATAGCGACTGCCCTCAATTTCATCGAGACGGCGTTTTTCAGCATGATTTAGCGCATACAGCACGCCATACACTTCACTGCTAGGATGGCAAGTAGTAATACTGCACTTAGCTGAGCCATCGGTGCTGAGCATATCAAAGGTTAAGCGGTAACCGCTCAGTTTGCCGACCCCCAACAGCTGCGCCTGCGGTAGACGCGCTAACAACCTTGCGGTTGACATATTCGAGCCAAAACTAAAGTTAATTATATTTCTATCCGTCATTACACCACCAATCTTACTGCAAGCAGCAACAATATCACACCAATGCCGCGGTCAAACCAATGCCCTGCACGATGAAAAAACGCTCTCACCTGCTGCTTAGATAATATTAAAGACAAAAATGAAAACCACAGCCAAGTCGCCAGCGCCATATAAAGGCCATAAAACAGCTGCACCCCAGTGGGTGTACTGGGTTCAATCACTAGGGTAAAAAGTGAAAGGAAAAACAGCGTTGCTTTTGGGTTTAGGGCATTAACCAAAAAGCCACGTTTAAACGCCAGCCAATGTGACTCAATAGCCGCAGCTTTAGCCATGTTTGCTTGTTGCGGCTGCGGTTTCGCAGTGCGTAACGCTTGCACACCTAGGTAAGCTAAATACGCTGCCGCTAAATACTGTACACTGGTGAATAACAACGGCGACTGTGATAACAACAACGCCACACCTAAGAGGCAGTAGCTCACATGCACAAGTATGCCAACGCCAACTCCAGCACTGGTCCACAGCGCGTTGGCTCGACCTTGCTGGACACTTTGCTTTAGCACAATAGCAAAGTCAGGGCCTGGGCTGGCGACGGCAAAAAAATGCGCCAGAGCGATTAAAATAAACTCATCCAGGTAAGCGAGCATGGGCGTGCTCCTGTAAGGCTAACAAGTCACCGCGTTCTGAGTTGTTAATCAGGCTGCGAATTTGTTTCGTGGCTTTTTTAAACTGTCCGACTAAATGCGACTTTAAATGCTTGTGACCGTGCTTCTTCCCTTTGAAGTAACACACCAAGGCATGCACAAAAACACTTTGCTGTTCGGTCAAAGCCGCTTGCCGATTAGCATAAGGGTTATAACATGAGCCACAACCACCACGGAAATGGTACACCGTATTCGATACCATAACACCAAAACCAAAAAAGCTTGCCAAGACATCACACGCAGCATCGATTTGTGCTTCGCCCCCCGGTGGCAACACGCCACGCTGATAAATGAGTACTCTGGCAAGGGCACCAGCAAAGCTGGCCACTAAGTCCTGGGGTTGATTAATCTGATTAGGATTAAACGACACCTTTACGGCGTCCGCAGGCCCTGCAACTTGAGCGTTTTCACCTCTTAATGGCGTCCCCAGCTGCAATTTTGGCATGGCCCCAGCCGCACTCATTTGCGCCGGACTGACCACCTGTATGGGCCAATTTTGCAACCCTGCATAGCTTTTAACCCGGGCAAACACTACGCTTGCCATTTCTTCAATGCTAGAAACCGGCTCAGGAAAACACTCTACTGTGGGTGTAATGATCTTGCTTTGGCTAAGAAAATACTCACCATCAAAGTGTTCAAACGCCCACACAAAGGTATCAATAAGCCACTGGGTTTCCTCTTCACTTAACAAAGGCGAAGATTTAAATAGAGATAACATAGCTAATAATTCAGTCTTTTCTGGAATAACCCCTGATAAATAGCATAAACTCTGATCTCAATGCAAAACCTCGGGAGTAGAACATGCCCCACTTTGTGCTCGAACATTCAGATAACTTACCTATTGAAACCGCAGCATTGGTTTCTCAAGTACAACAATTTGCTTGTGCTTATGGCCTGTTTGACCCAGCCTCAGTAAAAACTCGCGCCATGGCATTTAGTGACTTTCAATTAGGAAATGGCAAGCAAGGTTTTATTCATTTGCAAATTCATTTAATGGCGGGCAGAACCACGGCGCAAAAACAAGATTTGGCAGAGGCTGCACTTAAGTTGTTACAGGCTAAGGTCCCTGAACAATTTGCGTTATCGGTGCATTGCTACGATTTATTACCCGAGATATACCGCAAAAACTAATTTTTTATTCGAGTTAATTGATTATGAAGTTTCCATGTAGATTGGAGAAATTTTTGAGCCATGTTGCTGAGTTACCGCGCAGCAAAGTAAAAGCAATTATTAAAAAAGGGCGGGTTACCGTCAACGACGAAACCGTCAAAAAAGGCGACATTCAAGTGCGTGCTGAAGACCGTATAACACTGGACGGCGAACGGCTAGAGTACCTTGGTTTACGCTATTTCATGCTCAATAAGCCAGCCGGTTATGTGTGCGCCAATAAGGACGATTTACACCCAACCGTGTTTGATTTGTTGGACGAGCCGAACTTAAAAGATTTTCATGTCGCAGGTCGCTTAGATATAGACACCACAGGATTAGTACTTATTACTAACGATGGCGAGTGGTCGCATCAAATCACCGCCCCTAAAAAACAAAAATTTAAAACCTATGTGTTAGAAAGCCGTGATGAGCTGACGCCTGAGGCACTGCTTGATTTACAACAAGGAGTTGAGCTTCACGGCGAAAAGCACCCCACTTTGCCGGCAAAGGTTGAGCAACTTGATAAGTATGCATTGCGCTTGTCTATCTGCGAAGGAAAGTATCACCAAGTGAAGCGAATGTTGGCTGCAGTTGGCAATCAAGTTGTTGAACTTCATAGAGAAAGCATAGCCGACATTGAGCTAGATCCAGACCTTGTGGCGGGCGAATATCGGCCATTAACCGATGCCGAAGTTGCGGCCATCAACGGCAACTAAGCCACTCTGCGGCTCTAATATAGGGCCTTCATGAGTAAATATCATCACAAAACTGGGGCTTAGAAGCCCCGCGCTACTTACAACTTGCCCCTAAACATGCTAAATCATAAAACAGTAGCATTTTCAGGGGGCATACTTGTGTTTTCTCGATTTACCTTAAAAACAAAAATAATCATTTTTGCTAGCGCCATTTTTCTCTCGTTATTGGCCGTTGCTTTTGTTGGGTTGCAATCACTGCGCTACGCCAGTGAAAGCGACAATATTGCGCGTATCAATCAATTAATGAAAAGCACCGTCAATATTGTTGAGCAATTTGAGCAATTTGCCAGCCAAGGTAAGCTCACTGAAAGCCAAGCTAAGTCCTTGGCCACACAAGTCCTTCGCGAGAATAAGTATCATGACTCTGAGTATGTTTATGTCGTCAATGCCAAACTAGACTTTATCGCTACACCGCATGAGCCAGAACTTCATGGCACCAGCTTTAACGATTTTAAAGATGCCAACGGTAATAGCATAGGTGCCATGGTAGAGCGCCTGGTGGGTAATAAAGTAGGACAGATAATTACCTATAACTGGAACTCTGAGCGTGAAGGAGAGGTCGTTGATCTCACTTCTGTGGTGCAAAAAACGCCAGGATTTGGCTGGTACGTCGGCACTGGAATAAGCTACAAAGAGGTCAATGAACGCTATTGGGATACTGCGATTTGGTTAGTCGCTTTATCCCTCGTGGTGGCCGTAGCACTGACCTTTGCACTGGCCAGATTTGGCTTGTCCCTTAACAATAAGCTTGGCGCCGAAATCAATGACGTGTTAGCGATTGTGAAGCAAGTCTCACGCGGTAACCTGACCAGCTCCATAGCCACCAATCACTGCAAAGACTACAGTATTCTGGCTGCTATGGCGTATATGCAAGACGGTTTAAAAGGTGTCGTTGAAGGCTTAAAGCAAGCAAGCCAAGCACTGCAAAGCCAATCCCATGACAGCGAAATTCGCTCCGAGGAACTAGAGCAACTCACCAAAAGCTTAAGTTCAGAAACCCAAATGGTTGCCTCGGCCATTACTGAGCTTACCGCCTCAGCGCAAGCCGTTGTTGAGCACGCTGAGCAAGCAGCCGATTTTGTCAACGATGCCGAACAACAAGGTGATGCCGCAGATAAATTAACGGCGCAGGCTGCCAATGAAATTGCCCTGCTTGAGCAGCAAATTGACAGCGCTGGTAATAACATTCAGGTGCTCGATGAAGAGGTGGCAAATATTGCTAACGTTCTGACCGTAATCCAATCCATTGCCGAGCAAACCAATTTATTGGCACTGAATGCCGCCATAGAAGCGGCTCGTGCTGGTGAGCAAGGTCGTGGCTTTGCCGTGGTGGCCGATGAAGTCAGACAGCTTGCACAGCGCACGCAAACCAGTACCGAGGAAATACACACCATGATAACCAAGCTGCAAGGGGCAACCCAAGATGCCAAAGCTTCAGTAACCCTCAGCATCAACACCAGTGAGAAGACTGTAGCCATGTCTGCCAAAGCTTCTGAGGCATTAGCGCAAGTGGCAGGCTCGTTAAAGTCGATTTCGCAGATGAGTCATCAAATTGCCCATGCCGCAAAAGAGCAACTGGATGCCGGAGAAGACACCGCACAACGCGTAGTTATCATCTCTGACACGGCAGAAAAAACCGCAAGCGTTTCAGCGAAAGCGCACCAAGCAACGGACACCATTAAGTCGCTTTCAAGTAACCTAGAAGCTGAGATGGCCAAATTCAAAATATAAAATCTTTAAATTTATTATATAATTCAGCGTCTTATTCTAGTGTAAACTTTATAAAACTAATGACACATTAAATTCTTTAATTTATTATTCACCTTGTGTTTATTTAGTGTTAAGTTTGTACCTGTAGAAAGTATAAATGATGGTGGTGCTTGCGTTAGTTCGCGCTCTACGGTTGTATCGTTATGTGCTTACTACATTGTGGTTAATATAAAATACCAACAAACCATGTTCGATTGCTTGAGTTAATCAAGCCTACTCAATAAGGAATATGAAAATGCAAAAACTTAATCTAAAAGAATGTAAAAAAGTATCTGGCGGCGGTATCTTTGAACCTGATGAGCCAAAATCTGAAGACAAAGGCTAACCTCTCCAGTAGTACATTATGAAAAAAAACTTTTCTATTAAAGACCTACTGTTACCGTATGCAGTGATAGGGGTAGGTCTTTTTGTGTTGTATGATATCCGCTATCACTTCTTTTTAATTTACCTTATGTCTGTGTCAGCGCTGTTAGTAGTTGGTACGCGATTAAAAGACATAAACATTTGCACCCTCGCTGTTTTAGTGGTGATCCCTTTCACTTTAGAGGTGGTGATATTCTCATCCGGTCTTGTCAGTTTATCTTCAAGTGAAAACAGTCGCTTAGTGCAAAATAGTATTATTTTTGGCATCCATTTCTTAATTAACCTCACGGTTGTTATCCCCCTCACCTATCGAGTTGAGATAACCAAAAAGCTGTTTCCGAAATCACAAGTAAAGTTTACCTTTGCCGATCAAGTTCTGCCATGGTTAGCCATTTTTGGGGTGTTTATTAGTTTTGCAGCCTTAATGGAAAACTATTTACGCCATGCTAAAGGCGTTAACAGCACCATTTTCTTCTACAGCTTTGATGTCGCTGGCTATATTATCTACGCCTCCAATATCGGAGTGCTGATGGTGCTAACTGCAATCAAATACAAAGAAGCATACGACTACGCTTTGCCGAGTCTGAGAAAGAAGCGTTAATCGCTAAAGTATGGATTAGTCAGCTCAATAGCCACACTGTTCAGTGGCTTTAACACGCCATACTTTTGTTGCAATGCCTGTAACTCACCCGTTACCATCATCTTTGTGAGCCCGTCACGTAACGCCTGTGCTAGTTCTTTTTTCTCTTTATTGACGAAAAAATAGAAGGCACTGGGGTAGGATAAATGGAAATCAGGCACTATCATCAGCTGGCTTTGCGCTTGCGCAATCAATTCAGAGTGTGCCTCTATCACAGAGCGGGGAAAGTAATCAGCTTTTTTATTCGCGATGAGGTTAAACATGACCTGATAATCGGCGATAGGACGCACTTTTAAGCCATTATAACTGAGTATTTTGGTATCCGGCCAATCATGACCCTGAACCGCTGTAAAGCGCTTTAAATCCTCTACAGAGCGCACATTTTTTATCGCCGGATAAATATCTTTATGGACCATCAACACCCGCTTACCAATTCGACCGCCATACAAAGGAACCTTGATTGCAATGGCTATTTGCTCTCGTACAGGACTGGTCATTGACCAATGCAAATCCACTTTACCGCGACTCAGTGCCATCAAAGTGCGTTGCTGATGAGGATGCACTTTTACATGCTCGATTTTGGCCGCAAACTTGGCAGCGTCAAGCGCAGCCTGCAGTAATTCATAAAGGTACAAATCACGATCGTAAAGTGTTCGCGACTCTTTTGCCACATAGATCAGTTGTGCGGCTTTTGCCTGTGTGGCGACCGAGCTCGCCGCTAATGCTGGCAGAAATATCGCCAGCAACCTCATGACCATTATAATCACCTAGATAAACTGATAAATTTCAGGTCTATTTGAGTTTATCAATACCGTGCGACCTCCCTTGAAGTCAACCTGTTTGTTGCAGTCGCACCGTGGCAACAGTTGGCTTGCGGCGGTTACAGACAAACAAATAGCTATTGCGATAGCGCTTCGCCTCTTTCTTGGCAT
The DNA here is from genome assembly GCF_048515945.1 of Pseudoalteromonas 'SMAR'. Lineage (NCBI taxonomy): Bacteria > Pseudomonadati > Pseudomonadota > Gammaproteobacteria > Alteromonadales > Pseudoalteromonadaceae > Pseudoalteromonas > Pseudoalteromonas 'SMAR'. The sequence continues at coordinate 91,412 of NZ_JBLWMW010000002.1, read as the reverse complement.
CAGTGGCTAATGCCGCCACTTGGTGAGAGTTTACACAATGCTTTAGATCCGGCGTTACTAAGCCAATAGACAAAGTCAGCAGTGGTACAAACTGCTTTTGCCCTTCTCGGTTGGTTGCCCAATAGCCACCAGCATCTACATGCTCTGGGGTAAAAAAGGCTTTAGATTGGCGTTCAAACTCGCGAATAATGGTATGACACAACGGCTCAGCGGCATCGGTATCAAACACCACCATAAAATCATCACCACCAATGTGACCGACAAAACTTGGCGATGCTGAGCAGACCTCAACAGTAACCTCAGCCAACAGCTTAATGACACTATCGCCGCTGGCATAACCGTATAAATCATTAAATTGCTTAAAGTGGTTTAAATCGATATAGGCAAGTGAAAAGGCATGACCGCCTCGAAGACGCTGTTCAATGGCTTCATTGATGGCCACATTGCCTGGCAACATCGTCAGCGGGTTGGCGTGTTGCGCATGACGGATCTTTTCCTCGGTAATGTGCTTTAAAATGTCTCGCAACGGCGCCAAGCCTAAATACTGTCCCTCACGAGTAATAATGATGTGGCGACGAATGTCAAATTCATAGTCGGTGATTTGCTTGCTGACGCTGTCTAGAGGTTGCTGCTCATCAACGATTAATGGCTGCTTATCCATCAATTTGAGCACTGACTTTTTATCAAATAATGCGTGTCCGTAGGGGGCTGCAAATACTTCAGTGAGCTGATCGCGGTGCAACAGGCCTACTGGCTGACGTTGATCGTTCACCACCGCCAAACTGGTTAACTCGCGGTCTTGCTCAAATAACCGATGGGCATCAATACACTGGGTACAAGTATGAATAGCGCTCGCGGCTTTAGCAAGCCAGCCAATCGCCATCGACTGCTCGAGCTCGCTCTTTGACTCAGGCTGTGGATGTTGTTGCGACTGCAACAACTTGAGCTCGGTATCTGGGTGTTGCTGTGGCTTTGCAAGGAGATAGCCTTGGGCGTTAACAATGCCTAATTGCTCCAGCAGCTGCAGCTCTTCTATGCGCTCAATCCCTTCAGCTATGACTTGAGTATGGGTGGCTTTAGCTAATTCTATTATGGACTTCAAAAACTCGCGCTTAACCACGCTTTGGTCGCAATGATCAATAAAGTAGCGATCCACTTTGACGTAGTCCGGCGCTAACTCTGACCACTTTCTTAAACCAGAATAGCCGGCCCCTAGATCGTCAATGGCGATATGAAAGCCTAGATCACGGTAGTGAATAATGGTGGTTAATAACAGGTCGGCATCATCTACTTTATCTTGCTCGGTAACCTCAATGACGATGCGACTGGGGTCTAAGCCATACAACTGAGTAAGGTGACGAGTTTCGCCCTTGGGATGGGCAGGATCCAATAAGGCTTTTGGGCTAACGTTAAGAAATAACTTGCCCGGCAGCTGTAATGCCACAAAGTTTTTTATCGCCGATTCCCGGCAAACAATCTCTAACTCGGATAAGCGTTCACATTGTGCCGCCGTAGCAAACAGCGCATCAGGCATTTCCAGCTCTGAGCCCGCTTTACCTCGACTCAAGGCTTCAAAGCCTAAAATTTGCCGGCGATTCAAAGCATAAATAGGTTGAAATAGCGTGAAAATCGCTTTTTCTTTTATTATGTTGTTAAGTAGTTCGGTTCGCGAAAATCCCACAATGGTGTATCACTCTATGAAGATATTCGCGAACGTTAACAACTGTGTATGACATATATATGTCAACCGGGTGAAATCTAACCGGTCAGTGATTGAGGATTATTCATCCTCATGGTGTGTTTATTTTAGCGCTCGTTCTACTTGATCAAAATGCGCGATCACTTCAACCATTTCCATTTCTGCACTTTGATAATCTTCACTGCTGTTAAAGCCCTTTATGGCGATCGCTTGGACAGTTGCTGGGTGCACCAACAAATCCTTGGCGTGATAGCACACTGGGTCATCAAACTTTGGCAACTTGCCATCGGCATGATAACCAGTTTCGATCTCTTCCAGTGGCAAAGTTGGAATAATGTCGGCCGCTTTATCTAAGGCATCAAGATAGGTTTGACATTGTGGATACTTAGCAACAAAGTCTTTCAATAAACTGCGAGATAAGGTCACAAGCTCTGCCGATTGTTGTGCTAATTGTGGTGCCTGTTGTTCAATTCGAATGTCCGCCAGCAATGATTCTGCTTGTGTTTTGTATTGCGCAAGCGCCGTGTTTGCTGTTTTTTTCTCAGCTTGATTTTGTTGCTCTAACTCAGGCTGTTTTGAGCAAGCGGTGAGCACCGACAGCGCCCCTAAAGTGATAATGAGTTTACGCATAACGCTCTCCTTTACTGATAACGATTATCATTATACACCCCTGTCATATTTTAGAAATAAAAAAAACGGCTAATATAGCCGCTTTTTTCGTATCAAACCGGAACAAATTTAAGGCATTGGGTCTAAATCGGCCCCTTCCTTTTCCACTTCTACCGGGATCAAATCTTCTTTACTCACACCCATAGCAACCGCTACTGAGCTGGCAACATAAACCGATGAGTAAGTACCAATAAATACACCAAACAGCAAAGCCGTAGCAAAGCCATGAATAGTTTGGCCACCCCAAACAAACAGGGCTATCAGTACTAAGATGGTTGTGATTGACGTCACCAAGGTACGGTTTAAGGTCTGAGTAAGTGAAATATTGATAATCTCTAGAGTGTCATCAATACGCACTTTACGGAAGTTTTCTCGAATACGGTCAGATACCACTATGGTATCGTTGAGTGAATAACCTATCACCGCGAGTATCGCCGCTAAGATGGTTAAGTCGAACTCAAGACCTAAGATAGAGAATAACCCCATGGTCAGAATAACATCGTGAAATAACGCTGCCACAGCCCCCACGGCAAAACGCCACTCAAAGCGGAAAGCAACATAAATCAAGATGCAGATAAGAGCTGTCAGCATGGCCAAGCCACCCTGCTCTTTAAGATCTTCACCAACGCTTGGGCCGACAAATTCAATGCGGCGCATCACCACGCTGTCATCGGCTTTTTTCAGCGCGGTAACCAACTGGTTACCCAATACCTCTGCTTTAACGTCATCACCACGAGGTGCCAAACGCACCAATACATCTTGGCTCGAGCCAAACAGCTGTACGGATGCATCGGCAAAGCCATTCTCAATTAGTACTTTACGAACTTTGGCTAAATCCGCAGGTTGCGAAAAGCCCACTTCTACCGCAGTACCGCCGGTAAAATCGAGGCCAAAGTTCAAGCCTTTCACCATAAACGAGCCAATCGAGGCAAGAATGAGCAACGCCGAGAAGGCCATCGCCAACTTGCGACCTGACATAAAACGGATAGTGCTTTTCAAGTTTAATAATTGCATGTCCGTCTCCTAGATTGATAGCTTAGTAATACGTTTGCCACCAATAACTGCATTGATGACGGCACGCGTACCGATAATTGCGGTAAACATCGAGGTAAGAATACCGATAGCCAAGGTAACGGCAAAGCCAGCAATTGGGCCGGTTCCCACTGAGAACAAGATCACCGCGGCAATCAAGGTAGTGATGTTGGCATCAAAAATCGTACTAAAGGCACTGTCATAACCGTGGTGTACGGCTTGTTGTGGACTTCTGCCTTCCAATAACTCTTCACGAATACGCTCAAAGATAAGTACGTTAGCATCAACTGCCATACCTACCGTCAATACGATACCGGCAATACCAGGTAGCGTTAACGTTGCCCCTGGGATCATCGACATCACCCCGACTATCATGACTAAGTTTGCTGCTAGGGCAAGGTTCGCCACTAAGCCAAAGCCTTTGTAATACAGCAACATAAACGCCAGTACAAAAGCAAAGCCAAGTACCACTGCGGTCATACCAGCCTCAATGTTTTCTTGACCTAGGCTTGGCCCTACGGTGCGCTCTTCTACGATCTGGATAGGCGCTACCAATGCACCTGCGCGCAATAGTAAGCTCAGATTATGGGCTTCAGCTGGGCTATCGATGCCGGTAATACGGAATGAACTATTTAAGCGTGCCTGAATGGTCGCGACGTTAATCACTTCTTCCACTTTAATTGGTGGCAATGCTTTACCATTTTCATCTTTTTCACCTGACGGCTTATATTCAATGAACACTGTGGCCATGCGTTTACCAATGGCACGTTTGGTAAAGGCATTCATTTTCGCTCCGCCTTTGCTGTCGAGCTTAATGTTCACCTGAGGACGTTGATATTCATCCATACCAGATTGCGCACCAGTGATGTGTGTGCCTTCAAGGATCACCCGCTTTTTCAGTACCACTGGGAAGCCATCTTTATGTGGGATCACTTCGGTGCCCGGCGGAATACGCCCTTGGGCTGCCGCACGAACATCGGCGTTTTCATCCACCTCACGGAACTCTAAGGTCGCCGTAGCACCTAGGATTTCTTTCGCTCGTGCCGTGTCTTGAACGCCTGGTAACTGCACGATAATGCGCTCACCGCCTTGGCGTTGAACATTAGGCTCAGCAACGCCGAGCTGGTTAATACGGTTACGAATAATGGTTTCGTTTTGCTTGATGGCGTATTCGCGCAACTCTTTGTATTTCAGGTCGCTCAAACTTGAGAAGAAAGCTAAGCTGTCACTGCTGTCATTTAAAAAGTTATTACCTGGGTAGCGCTTTTGCAAAAAGTCCATGGCCGCGTCTTTGTCATCTTCAGAGCGCATTTTTACTTGCACACGATCGCTATTGGAGACTCGGCGTACACTGCGGTAGCGCAGCTTTTCTTCACGCAAATCGCTCTTGAAATCTTGTTCCATTTGCTCCAGCGCATTGTCCATCGCCGTTGCCATGTCGACTTCCATGGTAAAATGCACACCACCACTTAAGTCTAAGCCCAGCTTCATTGGACTAGCACCAATATTCTTCAGCCACTCAGGTTGTGCCGGAGACATATTGATAGCGGAAATATAATCATCGCTGAGGGTGTTACGCAGCAAATCTTGTGCTTTTAATTGATCTTCAACGTTTTTGAAACGCACCAACACTTGGCCATCTTCCAGTGCTGATGATTTTACTGTTAGGTTGTTTTTTTGTAGGGTTTCATTGACTTGGTCTAACACACTCAGTGTTGCATCTGCGCCTTTGGTGCCAGAAACTTGAATGGCCGGATCGCGGCCATACAAGTTCGGTGTGGCATAAAGGATACCGATAGCAAGCACCGTTAGAACAAGTAAGTACTTCCACATTGGAAACTTGTTTAACACAGGACTATCCCTTTATTTTTGTTCTTATAGAGACTTCATAGTACCTTTAGGAAGTACTGCTGAAACCGCTGACTTTTGCACAGTTACTTCGGTTTGATCATTCAGAGCGATCACTACAAAGTCTTTGTCATCAGCAACTTTGGTGATTTTGCCAACCAAGCCACCTTGAGTAAGCACTTCATCGCCCTTACCTAATGCCGACATTAGGTCTTTGTGCTCTTTTACACGCTTGGCTTGTGGACGGTAGATTAAAAAATAAAATACCAGACCAAAAATACCCAACATGATAAGCATTTCCATGCCGCCACCCGCTGGTGCGGCAGCAGCATTGCTAGCGTGCGCGTTTGAGATAAAAAAGCTCATTTCACTTCCTCGTTTATAAATTAATTATTTTCTGTTAAACCAACGTCGGCTAATTCCGGCACCGGAATACCGCGGCGCGCGTAGAAGTCGGCGACAAACTCGTCAAATGTGCCTTCTGATAAGGCGTTTCTCATGCCTTCCATTAACCGCTGATAGTAACGCAAGTTATGGATGGTGTTGAGTCGAGCGCCTAAAATTTCATTACATTTGTCTAAATGATGTAGGTACGCTCGTGAATAATTCTTACAGGTGTGGCAATCGCACTCTGCATCTAGTGGGCTGGTATCGGTTTTGTGCACGGCATTACGGATCTTAACAATGCCACCGGTTACAAATAAGTGACCATTGCGAGCATTACGGGTTGGCATTACGCAGTCAAACATGTCGATACCCCTGCGCACCGCTTCCACTAAGTCTTCCGGTTTGCCCACCCCCATTAAGTAGCGCGGCTTATTTTCCGGCATTTTATAGGCGCAATGATCTAAGATGTTCACCATGTCTTCTTTGGGCTCACCCACAGAAAGACCGCCTAAGGCATAGCCATCAAAACCAATTTCTTCCAACCCTTGTTGTGACTCGGCACGGAGCTCTGGGTACATGCCGCCTTGAATAATACCAAACAGGGCTGCAGGATTATCACCATGCGCTTCTTTAGAGCGCTTGGCCCATCTTAAGCTCAGTTCCATTGAGTCTTTCGCTTCTTTTTCCGTCGCAGGGTAAGGCGTACACTCGTCAAATATCATGACAATATCTGAGCCCAAATCACGTTGCACCTGCATCGCTTTTTCTGGCGATAGCATGATTTTTTCACCGTTTACCGGTGATTTGAACAGCACACCTTCTTCAGAAATTTTTCGCATCGCGCCTAAACTGAATACTTGAAAGCCACCTGAATCGGTTAAAATTGGCTTATCCCAATTCATAAAGTCATGTAGATCGCCGTGTTGCTTGATGATCTCAGTGCCAGGTCTAAGCATCAAATGAAAAGTATTACCTAAACAAATGTGCGCGCCAGTGTCTTTGACTTCGTCTGGCGTCATGCCCTTAATCGTGCCATATGTGCCCACTGGCATAAATGCAGGTGTCTCTACAACTCCGCGATCAAAAATCAAGCGGCCTCGGCGAGCCTTGCCTTGTTTGCGATCCAGTTCAAATTTCATCATTACCTCGTTGTCGGAAAAACAGTCCAACTTTGACTAAAAAACGGGCTACTCCAGCATCCAGAGCAGCGATCTTTCGATTCTACCAAGAATACCTGCGCAATTCTAATATTGGGCCAAAAATCTAAATCAAAAGGTTCTAACGCAAAATGCCCAGCAGAGCTGGGCATTAATACAATAAAATGACTCAATAAAGCGATTAGTTATCCTGCTTTTGCAAAAACATCGCATCGCCATAACTGAAGAAGCGATACTTTTGCGCAATCGCGCTGTGGTAAGCCTTCATGATGTTTTCTTGCCCAGCAAAAGCACTTACCAACATGATTAGCGTAGACTCTGGTAAGTGAAAGTTGGTCACCATGGCGTCGACCACGTTAAATTGATAGCCTGGGTAGATGAAGATATCGGTGTCGCCGTACAAAGGCGCAATTTCACCGCCGTTGGCCTTAGCTGCCGACTCCAATGAGCGCACAGACGTGGTACCAACCGCTATTACTCGCCCGCCTCTGGCTTTAGTCGCTTTGATGGCAGCCACAACCGACTCAGATACCTCAATGTACTCCGAATGCATGACATGCTCTTCTACCGAATCGACTCGCACCGGTTGGAATGTACCAGCTCCCACATGAAGCGTAACAAAGGCCATCTCTACACCTTTATCTTTAAGCTTCGTCATTAGCTCGTCATCGAAGTGCAGTCCGGCAGTAGGAGCAGCAACAGCGCCTGGCTTCTCACCATAGACGGTTTGATAGCGCTCTTTGTCTTCCTCGTCGTCAGGGCGGTCAATGTATGGCGGTAAGGGCATATGACCAATTTTGTCTAAAATAGCTAAAACATTGTCGTCACCGGCAAACTTTAGCTCAAACAGTTCACCATGGCGTTGTACCATTTCAGCGGTTGCTTGGCCTTCAAGCTCAATTTGCGTACCTGGCTTTGGTGATTTACTGGCACGGATATGGGCCAGCACGGTGTGCTCATCCACCACCCGCTCAACTAATACTTCAAGCTTACCGCCGCTGGCCTTTTGGCCAAACATACGTGCGGGTATGACTTTGGTATTATTAAAAATAATCAAATCATTGGGGGTGATCAGGTCCAGGATATCTCTAAATACCTTATGCTCAATCTCGCCACTATTGCCATTTAAAGTCAGAAGTCGACTACTGGAACGCTCCTTCATGGGGTGTCTAGCAATCAACTCATCAGGGAGCTCAAAACTAAAGTCAGCTACGCGCATATAAGGGCCTCAATAAAAAAAGTTTGCCAAGTCTAGTGCGCTGTTTCGGTGAAATCAAGTGCTTGTAACCTTACCTAAATACCTTTAATCTAGCGTGTCATACACAGTGGTCATATCAGCGCTGAATGCCCTTGATAATAGCAGCCGCGCCAGCCTGAGTATTCTATAAGATTAAACAATCACTTAGGGATTAAATTCGCGATGCTGCAAAGATTGTTTTAAGTATCAGGTAAGTACTTGTAAATAGCAGTCTGTGCCATCTATGATTTTAATTGCTGCAGTAACTGCATGAGGTTTTTCAACAGTGTCAAGACAACTAAAGCTACTCATCGTTAATGCCAGCGACTCAGAGCGACACACTTTAGTTAAAACGTTAACTGCATTGGATGTATTTACTATTGTTGCAAAGGCAGACTCACAAGATGCCTTAAGCCTGTTAAAGTGCGAGCCAGTTGATCTGGTGATCACCGGCCTCGATGTGGGCAAAATTGATGGCTGGCGTTTTTCTCGAATGATCCGCTCCGGCTTGCTTGCCACGCCCAAACACACTCCCATTGTGCTTATTCCACTAACCTATTGTGAGCGCATAGCAGAAACCACGGCGCGCAGCTACAGTATAGATGCCGTATTGCCGTTTGAACGCCAAGATATGCTGCCGCAAATTCTGGCCAATGTGCTTTCTACTCACTTAGAAAAAAGTAGCCGCTTAAATTTATTACTGCTAGAGCCTGATCAGCATCGTGCCAACGAAATATGTGAGCATTTATCATTAAACTTTGTTTGCACCCATGTCACCTCAGCCGACAAGGCCTTGGCGACCTTTTTACAGGGCAACTTTGCCATAGTGTTAATGGATACCACGGCCGATCTCAGTGGCTCAGCTGAAAGCTTAGTGGCCACAATATTAAAGCATAAACCCAGTCAAGCCATCGTGACTATCATTGATAAACGCGATGCCGATCACGCTGAACAATTACTGCTGCTCGGCGTTACTGACTTCGTTCGTGCCCCATATGATCTGCCATTTTTAAGTAAGGTCTGCGACCATGCCGCCAGGCGCGAAGACTTTATGGTGAGCTATGCGGAGTTCGCTAATAAAGTAGAACAACTCAGCCGCAGTGAGAACCGCTACAAAGATCTTTTTTCAGCTCACCAAAGAATATTACTGCATCTGCGTACCGTAGTGGTCGAACTTGATCTAAAGGGCACAATACGCTTTATCAATCCAGCGTGGGAATACTTGTCTGGTTACGGTATCAAAACAAGTCTAAATACCCAGCTGCAAGAATATATCGCTAAAGATGACCTCTGCACCATCAACGATGTCATTGAAGAGATTCAATCAGGTGAACGCCATTACGCTCAAATTGAAATACAGCTAAGCCATAAAGCTGGGCATTTAGTCTGGGTTGAGTGTCGCCTACAACTGATTAAAAATACCGCCAGTTCAGTGGCTATAACAGCCACACTAGATAATATTCACGAACGCAAACAGGCAGAGTTTAAACTTCGTCACTTGGCACTGCATGACAACTTAACCGGGTTACATAACCGCTACTATTTCGATCAGCAACTTAATCAACTTTGCTCGCAAGCGGCAACCAACCCAGCTGAAGAGCACGCGCTGCTGTACATCGATTTAGATCACTTCAAAATCATCAATGACAGTAAGGGTCACCAGCAAGGTGATATCGTGTTGAAAGAGATTTCTGAGCTGTTTGTTGGTATTATTGGTAAGCAGCATTTGTTTTTCCGTATTGGTGGAGATGAATTTGCCGTACTGCTAAGACACACCACCTTGCTTGATGCTCATATGTACGCCGAAAGCATCTGTGTTGCCATTGAAGGCCATAAGTTTCATTTTGAAGATAATGCCTACTCCATCAGTTGCTCCATTGGTCTGACGCAAATCACCTCAGAAAATAAAGATCCCAATGAGTGCTTAAAGCAAGCCGATATAGCGCTTTACATCGCCAAAGATCTCGGCCGCAATTTAGTACACTGCTACAGTAAAGAAGACCAACAGAATCAAACGTTACAAATTGGTTTAGAGTGGGGACACAGCGTAAGACAAGCCCTACAAAATGGTGATGTTGAGCTCCACTATCAGCCCATCTGGGACTTCAAGCAAAAGCAAGTCGCCTACTTTGAGGCGTTATTACGCTTAAAAATTAACGATGAGCTCATTTATCCCAATCAGTTTATTCCTGCTTTAGAGTTACTGAATGATACTTTTTTAATGGATCAATGCGTTATTCGTAAGGCTATCAAAGCATTGGCTGAGCATAATGTGCTCCAGCAAATTGCCATTAACTTATCGGCTCATTCGTTTTTGGACGACAGGTTACTTCCCCATATTCAGGATTGCCTGAGTGAATACGGCGTTGCTGCCCATTGTGTAATTTTCGAAATCACCGAATCGGCCAGCATTAATAACCTCAGTGCCACTCAATCGATGATTAAGCGCCTTAACGATCTGGGCTGTCATTTTTCTATTGATGATTTTGGTACAGGATTTAGTACCTTTAGCTACTTAAAACAGTTGCCAGCTCAACATGTAAAGATTGATGGCTCGTTTGTTCGCGACATGGTGAATGACCCAATTGACTTGGCACTGGTTAAAGCCGTCAATGACATTAGCCACTCTTTAGACAAGCGTTCGGTGGCTGAATATGTAGAAAACTCCGATATTTTTCATGCACTTAAGGAGATAGGTGTGGACTATGGTCAGGGCTACTTTATTTCCCGTCCCAAACCCGTTGAGCAGCTGGATTTAGATTTAAAATTATTTTAGTTGAGAAAACAGCACAGTAACATTTTTATACTAAAGACCACTTTTACTTCTTGCAAAGTCCACTATAATTAGTGTTATCGGTTTAAAATGTCGCCAGATAATAAGGTAACACCTTATTTTTGCTGACATTCAAAGGATTGAGTTACATCTTGCTATGGACTTCAAAGGAGGCACTATGTTGTCACTATCGCTGTTTTTACTCTTTGCAAATTTGGCTATTGCTTACCAGTGCTATCGCTACGCCAGCACTAAAGGCTATCCGGTAAAACTGTTCACAGCGCTGGGGTTGCTTCCATATTTCAACCTTGTGGTGTGGGTTTACCTGCTGTTTTTACCTAATCTCATAACCGCTAAAAACATCGAGCAAGCCTAATACTGCGATAGCGTCCCTAGACGCTTTCGCAGAACAGACCGCATCACCTAAACCTAAAACTGATACTGCTCGGCCGCATCAATGATGTCAGAGGCCGTGATTTTGCCTTGTACACATTGCTCTACTTGCTGCTTGCGGTATATCAGTATTTGTTTTTGCTGCGGCTCACTAATACTGGCATAAACAAAACTAATATGTTCATCATTAGGTAGGCTTCTCAGCCCACCACCATAGTCGCACAAACTGCGGGCAATGCTTTGCTGTAATTGCTCTTGAAATGCCTGCTGCTTGCGCTTTTGCTGCTCTTCTCGCTGAGCACGAGACGCTTCTAAATGGCTTTTCAGTTGCTCTTTTACCGCTTCCAGCTTGTCACCGCGCTGTGCTAACTGAGCAATTTGCTGTTCGATTTTCTCCAGTGCCTGGTCTAAGGCATCCGCTTGCTGCTCGGTGTTATGGCGCTGAGCAAACTCTAGCTCCGCTTTTTCACGTTCTAGCTCGCGCAATTTAATGCGATTTTCCCGTTCTTGCGCGATTGCTTCTCGAACTTTTTCGGCACTGTGTTGCACTTGCTCTGCCGCTGCCGAGTAAGCTTCTGAGAAGGCCTCAGCGATGGGTTCAGCAATCTCAGCTTCGGCTATATTGATATCAAATTCAGGCAAATCAAACTCACCGATTGCAGCCATGGTATGAATACTGTCAATTTCTCCTAACCAAGGGAGTGAATGGCGTTGCTTGAGGGATAAATTAAAAATGACGCCTTGTTGCCGTAAATAATACCCTGATACGGCAACCAACTGATCCTGAGTATCGTGTTTCAGCGCGCTGCTCAGAACCCGCTCAAAAATGGCAACCTCACGCTTCATTGCCGGCTCTGGCACTTCTGTGGCGGCCAGGCTGGCACTAAAAGCGGCTAGTGCGGTACATAAATAAGGTAATAGTTTCATGGTTTTCCTCGATATTGAGCGAGCCTCGGACTCGGAGTTTGCTCAACTTGTTGTGTAATTTCATCTAACTGTAGCCGTAATAAAGCCTGATCTTGCGCTCGTTGTGCTTGAATAAGGTCGACGACATTAGCAATCGCTAAGTTGCGCTCTTTGCGATTTTGTTCCACCACCTTAGTTGCCAACTGTGCCAAGGCATCACGCTCTAAACTACGCGACTGCTGCAATTGCTCCAACATCAGCTGAATGCTGCGTTGCTGCTTGCTCGCCTGAAGCTGTTGTTGCTGTATTTGCTGCTGTAAGCCTTGATTTTGCAACCACAGCCCTGCCACTCCTAATGCCACCACCAACCAGCCCGCAACCATGGTATACGAGGTTTTAGCCGCAGCAGGTAAGTTCACAGCGACGTGACGCGGCACAGTTTGCTCCTGATATTGTCGCGCTCGTGCTCGCCATTGCTCAGCTGCTGCCATCATTTCACGGTAATCACTGCTGCCCTGTAGCGCTGCCATTTCAGTTTCGCTTAACGCTTGATCATCGAGCCACTTTTCAAAAAGTGCGTCTAAATTAGCCATGATGGTCTACCTCAAGTTGTCCTTTAAGTTTTCCAAGTGCACTGTATAGCCTCGCTTTTACGGTATTAATGGATAAGTCTAATTGGTCTGCTATTTCAGCAAAGGTGTATTGCTGAAAAAACTTTAACTCCACAATGAGTCGCTGTTCAAACGGCAGCTCCCTGAGTGCATTGTGGATCTCAGCATTACTTTGCTGTTGCTGCAAACCACTGCCTGGGCCGTCACTGAAAGCTTGTGGCTCATCCGTTGTGACGCTCTGCAACTGATGTTTGCGCATATGATCCACGATCCGCGCATGAGTAATGGTAAACACCCAAGTAGAAAACTTGGCACTGCCATTAAAGCTGTGGAGGTTGCGAAACACACTGACAAAAACCTCCTGACAAATATCGGCCGCATCTTGGCTATTACCCACCAGCCGTAAACACTGGTTAAATACCCTTGACTGATGTTGCTGACAGAGCGACAACCATGCTTTTTCGCTGCCTTGCTGCGCACGTTTAATTAATTGTTTTTCACTGGTAAAAAACACGGCTCCACTCTTGCTGGCTTTTCTTAGTTAATCGTAGTCAATGATGAAAAAGTTGTGTGCAGCAGAGAGTTTTTTTGCGAAAACAAAAAAGCACCACAAAATGTGGTGCTTTTCTTGTTCTGTCGTGGTTCTTTATTCACGACATTGTTCGGCAATATAGTTGCCGACAAACTCGCTAAACAAACGAAAATCCCTTATTCGCCCAGTAGTGCGTCGCCATATTAAGCCGATTTCGCGATAAGCATGGGGCTGAGGTGGCATTGCCACCAGCGGTTTGCCCTGTAATATTCCGGCATTAATGGCCATTTGCGGTAAGAACGTCACGCCATTTTTGTACTCAACCATGCTCAGCAAAGTATGTAAGTTAGCCGCTTCAAATGGATTGATGCAGGCGCTGCGGTTAAGGTGACAAGCGCTGAGCGCATGACCTGTCATGCAGTGCTCCTTTTCCAACAAGAACACGCTTTGCTCGGGCAATAAGTTGAAGTCTTCCAGTGGCTCTGGAACAGGGTAATCTTGATGGCGCACTAAGCTGAAATGATCTTTCGCTAACACTTGAGTATGAAACTTCTCTGTCTGATACGGCAATGCCAGCATCGCCATATCAATGTGGCCATGTTCTAGCTTGTCTAATAAGTTGTCGCTGGTGTCTTCCACTAATACCAAATTAAGCTCAGCAAACTCTTGCTTGCATGCTTGATACAACGGCGCCGCAATAAAGCTGGCAATGGTTGGGATCACGCCCAAGGTTAAGTTTCCTGACAGTGGGTTTTTATAACTTTTCGTCAACTCCTTCACACTCATGGTGGCGTCAATAATCTTGCGCGCTCGCTCCACCACTTCTTCCCCAATATCAGTAAACATTAAACTGCGATTTTCTCGCTCAATTAGCTGACACCCTAAGGTTTCTTCGAGGTTCTGAATGGCACTACTGAGTGTCGATTGACCAATAAAACAGGCTTCGGCAGCGCGACCAAAGTGTTGATGCTGGTGCACCGCTAACAGATATTGTAATTGTTTAATACTGGGTAAATTTGTCACAAGCTTTACTCTTCAGTTGATAGCAACAACAGCAAGACCAATTCGTTTTATTACGTGAGCTATTTTAGGTATAGGAAGTGTCTCTCACTCTCCAGCTAATCAAATCACTATTGCGCTGTTAGCGCCAAATGCGCTCACACAACTCGCAGATGAGCTGGTATTTATTCGGATCGGTATGCTATTCAACAGCACAAATAAAAAGACCCCAACACCACAGGTGTTGAGATCTTTTCAAGCTAAAAGTCTGTCTTTCTAAGCTAGCGCTCGATTAAACCCCGAACACCAATCTCAAAATGTAGAATATAACAATAGCAAGGGCTGCACCAACTGGCAATGTAATTACCCAAGAAACTACAATGTTTCGGATAACGCCCAGGTTAAGCGCTGCAATACCACGGGCCATACCAACACCTAATACCGCACCAACTAGCGTTTGCGTAGTTGAAATCGGCAAGCCTGTGCCGGAAGCGATAACCACTGTAGAAGCAGCGGCAAGTTCAGCGGCAAAGCCACGACTTGGCGTCAAGTGTGTGATGCCTTCACCAATAGTTTTGATGACCTTCTTTCCTAGAATGGCAAGACCGGCAACGATACCAATACCACCTAGCGGTAAGATCCACCATGCCAATGCTGCCTTCTTAACGATTTCACCGTCATTCTCAACAATACTCACTACAGCGGCTAATGGACCAATGGCGTTAGCCACGTCGTTAGAGCCGTGAGCGAATGCCATACAACACGCTGTAAGCACCATCAAGATGGCGAATACTTTCTCAACGTTGTTGAAGTGCATTTGCTTGTCAGCATTTGGATCAATCTTAAGACGAGCAATGGCAATTTTACCAATAATCGCAATCACCACTGCAATACCAATGGCAAGAGCAAAGCCTTCTGCGGTGCCCATCTGAATACCGATGTGCTTAAGGCCTTTCTTGATGGTAACCAATGCCATCACAAAGCCCGCTAGACCCATATAAATAGGCACAAAGCGTTTGGCGTTTTCAAGCGGGTTTTTGGTGTCAAATATCAGCTTTTGCGCGCTCATAAAAATAAGGTAAGCGATAAAGCCCGAAATGGCAGGAGTGACTACCCAGCTGCCGACAATCCCAGCAACCTTGCCCCACTGAATGGCTTCGCTGCCAACGGCAACCAGAGCAAAACCAATGATGGCACCAATAATAGAGTGCGTGGTAGAAACCGGCCAACCTAGCATTGACGCCAACAATAACCAAGTACCAGCAGCAAACAACGCTGAGATCATCCCCAGTATCATCAGCTCCGGTATAGTAATAAACGGAGTAGAATCAATAATCCCTTTACGGATTGTTGATGTTACTTCACCGCCGGCAAGGTATGCACCAGCGAACTCAAAGATCATAGCAATAATAATTGCTTGTTTAATGGTAAGCGCTTTTGAGCCTACCGAGGTACCCATAGCATTAGCCACGTCATTCGCGCCAATACCATAAGCCATAAAGAAACCAACTGCCGCGGCAACTAGAACCAAGACTGTGCCGTAGGATGCAATGATATCCATAGGAAACCTTACTTTATTTTAAAAGATCGATTTTTATTAACGAGCTAACATCAGCTCAAGACGTGAACCAACGCGCTCTGCAATATCAGCAAGGCCACCTACCCACTCGATGATCTTATATAAGAACATCGCATCAATCGGGTTTAAGTCAGCTTCAACTTGACGAAGCTCTTGGCGGATCTTGATTTGCATATCGTCGGTATCTTGCTCAATGGCATCCAGCTCAACTAGCATCTTTTCAACCAGCGCTACTTCACGGCCTTTAAAGCCAGTTTCAAGTAGTTCGTCGAATTCGTTGATGGCTTTCGATGCTTGCTTAGTTGCGTCAACGCAACGAGTCACATAAGCAAGAAAGTCTTCTTGGATAGATTCAGGGATCACCATTTCACGACCAACAACGCGACCTGCGATGTCTTTGGCCTTGTTGGCAATCTTATCTTGGTGGGTGATAAGTTCCAGTAAGTCAGTCCGTTCTACTGGCATAAATAGACCGCGAGGCAACTGTAAGCGCACTTCACGCTTTAAATCATCTGCTTCACGCTCAAGGTTACGGATTTCGAGGCGGATTGCTTCCGCTTCAGTCCACTCCCCCTTGAAGACATGGTTAAAAAATGGGATCAAAGCCGCACTGGCCTGATGGACAATTTTTATATGCTCTTCAATTGGCTTAATAGGTGATTTAGCAAAAACCCCTAAAAACGCGTTACTAGGCATAACTGACCCTTAAATCATATTTGTATGCATGTGCAACGGGTAATTTTACAGCATAAAACGCCATTGTGAACGGTTTTATTGCAAGTTTCGCTGAACAGGTACTGAAATGGCGCGCCAAAGGCGCGCAATAATTTCCTGCTAGTTACAGAGTTTTCGCGATATCTTCTTGAGAAGTATGGCGAATATCTTTGCCGTTAACAAAGTAAATGACGTACTCAGCGATGTTCTGACAGCGGTCACCGATACGCTCTAAAGAACGTACAGACCAAATCAAGTCCATGATTTTAGGAATAGAACGCGGGTCTTCCATCATGTAAGTCATGATCTGACGTGTTAATGCTTCATACTCACGGTCTACTTTGGCATCCGCTTTGTGCACTTCAAACGCTTTTTGCGCATCCATACGGGCAAAAGCATCTAACACATCGTGAAGCATCTGTGACACTTGACGACCCATGTTATCGATGTTGCCCAGCAAGTCTTGCTGATCTTTGGTGAACGAGTCCAGCGCCACTTTAGCAATACGTTCTGCTTCATCCCCAATGCGCTCTAAATCGGCAATGGTTTTAGCGATGGCCACCACTAAACGTAAGTCACTGGCAGCAGGCTGACGTTTTGCAATGATACGCGTGCACTCTTCGTCAATGTTGACTTCCATGGCATTCACTTGGTAGTCGTTTTCACTGACTTTTTTAGCCTTATCAGCGTCATTGCTATTCACGGCATCCAATGCGGTATTGAGCTGCTGCTCAACCAGGCCGCCCATGCTTAACACATGGTTTCTTACGCTCTCCAGCTCTTCATTAAAGCGGCCAGAGATGTGTTTATTAATATTGTGTTCCATAGTGTGTCTCCTCGTAAGCGCGCTTTAACCGTAACGACCCGTAATGTAGTCTTCTGTTTTCTTCTTCGCCGGTGTAGTAAAGAGTGAGTTGGTGTCCGCGTACTCAATTAGCTCACCCATATACATAAATGCGGTTTGGTCTGATACCCGTGCGGCCTGTTGCATGTTGTGAGTAACGATAACCACAGTATACTTGTTTTTCAGGTCGCTGATCAGCTCTTCAATTACTAAGGTTGAAATAGGATCCAGCGCTGAGGTGGGCTCATCCAACAGCAGTACTTCAGGCTCAATCGCAATCGAACGAGCAATAACCAAACGCTGCTGCTGACCACCTGATAGGCCAAAGGCGCTATCGTGTAGACGGTCTTTTACTTCGTCCCACAATGCAGCCCCGCGCAATGATTTTTCTACTACTTCATCCAGTTTACGCTTGTCTTTAATGCCTTGTAGACGCAAACCATAAACCACATTCTCATAAATGGATTTTGGGAATGGGTTGGGGCGTTGGAATACCATACCAACGTTGCGACGCAGTGCTGCAACGTCAACGTTTTTGTCGTAAATATTGTGGCCTTTAAGCTTAATTTCACCTTCAATACGACAGCTATCCACTAGGTCATTCATGCGGTTAATGCAACGTAATAGGGTTGATTTACCACAACCTGAAGGACCGATAAACGCGGTTACCTGGCCTTTAGGAATTAACATATTAATGTTACTTAGAGCCTGATTATCACCATAGTAAAGATCTAGGTTTTTGATCTCTAGTGCAGTGAGTTCCGGGCTTAAGTTTTCTAAATCAAGCTTGTTGTTTGCTGCTGCTTGATTGACTTCTGGCGCTACTGTAATCATGTTTCTACCTATTAAAAATCTTTACTATTAATGTTCTAGTGATCTGAACTTTTCACGTAAGTGGTTACGGATACCGATGGCTGTAATGTTCAGCGCAATGATCACCGTAACAAGCAAGAATGCAGTGGCGTAAACCAAAGGTCTTGCGGCTTCTACGTTCGGGCTTTGGAAGCCAACATCGTAAATATGGAAACCTAGGTGCATAAATTTACGATCTAAATGAATATAGGGGAAGTTACCATCAAGCGGCAACGTCGGAGCCATTTTTACCACGCCCACCAACATCAAAGGGGCTACCTCACCAGCAGCACGGGCTACCGCAAGGATTAAGCCGGTCATAATGGCAGGGCTTGCCATCGGCACAATAATACGCCACAGGGTTTCTGCTTTGGTGGCGCCCAAGGCCAGTGAACCATGGCGAACAGAACTTGGTATACGTGATAGACCTTCCTCTGTCGATACGATAACCACAGGTAAGGTTAAAATAGCCAATGTCAGTGCCGACCAAATAACACCTGGGGTACCAAATACTGGACTTGGTGACGCTTCAGGGTAGAACAACTCATCGATAGAGCCACCCAACATATAAACAAAGAAGCCCAAACCAAATACACCATAAACGATAGACGGTACACCAGCTAAGTTAATCACGGCAATTCGGATCATTTTAGTAATGGCGTTTTTCGCCGCGTATTCATGTAAGTAAATCGCCGCCACCACGCCAAATGGGGTGACGATAACGGCCATTAGCATCACCATAAACACCGTACCAAAGATAGCTGGGAATACCCCGCCCTCGGTATTGGCTTCACGAGGGTCATCGCTAATGAATTTACCAATTTGCACCAAATAATGGCCCGACTTGGCAAAAAAGCCCATGTCATTGGGGAACCACACATCCAATACTTGATACAACGGCAAGGTCACTTCCTCACCACGCATGTCGCGAACAACCACTTGGTCACGCTTAGCTTTCTTACGCAGCTCAAACAGGCGCGCTTCATGTACCTTATACTCTTCACGCAGTTCAGCACGGCGAGCATTAAGCTCGGCAAGCTTTTCATCTGTGAGTTCGTTGTCTAGCTCATAGGCACGCTCTTCTAAGCGAATACGCTCTAGCTCGTAGTTAATATGGCCGATTTCGCTGTTTTGTAGGTCTAGTGCTTCTTCGTTGAGGTCAACTGCACGCTCAACTAATTCATGCAGACGCTCTACCTTGTTGTCTGTCACTAGGTTACCGTCTTCAATAACGCGCACTACATAGCCGTAGAAGTTACCGTTTTTACTTCGCTCAAATACCGCGAGCTCCGCAGGCGTTGTTTGCGCTTGAATATCGGTTGAAAGCACCCAGCGAAAATCCAGCTCAACGTATTCACGGTTACCCGTTTTAAGTAGCAAGCGTTCAACGAATTCATCTTTGTAATCAGATAAATCATAACCGGCTGCTTCCAGGCGAGACTTAGGCACCATCTCACGGTCATAGATTTCACCGATCACGGTTTGCTTAGGCACTGACCCTTCTAATTGCATCTCTACTACTTGAGATGGCCAGAAAAAGCTCAGTCCTTTCCAAGCGATCATCGCCAGCAGGCCGATCACCGATATCAAACTGATACTGACCGCGCCACCTGTCATCCAGATCCACGGAGAACCTGACTTAAACCACTGTTTCATCATGTCATGTCACTCCAATTACATTGAGCTGTATTTTTCACGTAGCTGCTGTCTAACGAACTCGGCTAGCGTGTTAAATATGAAAGTAAAAATAAACAATACAAAGGCTGCTAGGAACAGAATCCGATAGTGTGAACTGCCGACCTCTGATTCTGGCATTTCCACCGCAATATTGGCCGCCAGGGTACGCATACCTTGGAAAATACTCCAATCCATAATAGGCGTGTTACCAGTAGCCATCAGGACTATCATGGTTTCACCCACGGCGCGGCCAAGTCCCATCATCACGGCCGAGAAAATACCTGGACTGGCCGTTAACAGCACCACGCGAATAAGGGTTTGCCACTGGGTAGCGCCTAGCGCTAATGAACCGTTCGATAAATGCTTAGGTACACTGAACACGGCATCTTCCGCAATCGAGAAAATCGTTGGTATAACGGCAAAGCCCATAGCAATACCGACTACTAGCGAGTTACGTTGGTCGAAGGTCAGGCCTAGTTCATTGGTAAGGTATTGACGCACATTACCACCAAATAACCAGTCTTCGACGCCATTGCTCATGCCAAACGAAATCCAACCTACGATAAGTACTATCGGAATAAGTAAAATAGAGTGCCAACCATCTGGTACAAAGTGTCTGATTTTAGCCGGTAATTTAGTCCAACCAAACGCCGTGGCTATCATGGCAACTGGTAACAGCACCAGTAAGGCGACAATGGCCGGTAAGTGCGTTTCGATTAATGGCGCTAACCATAGCCCAGCTAGGAAACCCAAAATAACCGTCGGCAAGGCTTCCATAATTTCAACCGTAGGCTTCACCACTCGGCGCAGCTCGCTCGACATAAAGTAAGCGGTGTAAATAGCCGATGCGATGGCAATTGGCACGGCAAACAACATGGCGTACATCGCCGCCTTAATGGTACCGAATGAAATTGGCACCAGTGAGAATTTTGACTCGAAATCATCACTGGCTGATGTTGACTGCCAAGTGTAAGCCGGCTCTGGGTAACCTTCGTACCACACTTCTTGCCACAATGCCGACCAAGTCACCTCTGGGTGCTCGTTCTCAATCTCGATCACCGTCATGGTGTCGTCGGCCAGTAATAACGCGGCATTGGCACGTGGCGCAATAGCAAATTTCTCTACTGGCTTATCGGTCACTTTGCCCTGCCATAAATGCGCTTCACTGGTGGTGTAGTAAAGCCCCAGTTCACCATCACCATTGGTAGTAAAGAAGGTGCGGCGGTAGTATTCGCTATACAGGTTCACTTGTGCACTTTTTGAGGTTGCAAACGCACGGATCTTGGCAAAGGCACGGCCTTCATCATTATTTACTTCAAACCATTGCGATACTTCACCGTTATCGTTCGCCAGCATTAACGAGTTTGCCCCTGCCAACAGGTTCATATCCACTAAGTTCGCGTTTTCTTCATTGGCTGCAAGCAATTGAAATAGCTCAACCTCTGACGCGTAACGAGTGTCATAAACATAAATTTGGTTAGCTGAACGAATAAAGGTGCGAGTGGTGTCTGGTGAGATCAACAACTCATCGACACGACCATCGATATTTAATTCAGTACGCTCAACGGACCACTCAACTTCACCAGTAAACATGTTCTCTTCGGCAACAAAAGAAGCGAAGATCAGACGTTTATCCGCCGTTTGCGCCACTACTGCAGTTTTGTCTTCATAATGACTGAAGGCAAACTGGCGAATGGCTTGGCCTTGCTCATCCACCATCAGCTGCTTGGCATCAAGCGGATAGCTTAATCGTGGCGTGAGCACACGTTGGTTGCCCGGAAAGCTAACCTTGAACATGGGTTTTACCAATTGCACTTGGCCGTTATCAAGGCCGTATGCATAAAGGCCAAGGAAAGGCATGCTCTGTGCAAACGCAGTCACTTTACCATCAAGTTCAACCTCTAAGGTCTCAAGCTTTTTGCCCGCGTTTTCACCTTTGATTTGGTAAAAATCAACGCTGCCTTGCTGCCCTAGCAAGTAAGCGATTTCAGTCTGCTCTTCAAGACCAATGCCTTGATAGGACTTACCTTGAGTAAGCTGAATGTCGGTGCGCTTTTCAACGGTTGCTGATTCAAACACCGGCTGTACCACGTACAACAGGTAGAAGAAGATCAGTAATAGTGCGACTAAGACCATCACCCCGCCAGCGGTGATGCCAAATTGTGCAAACCTGTCTTTGAAGAGACGGCTTCTATCCGTTTTAAAGGATGGCTTTTGCGGATTGGAAGTCATCAATATACCCTTTGGTTTTAAAATTGTGGGGAGTATATTTCATCAAGATGACAGTTGTATGACAAACACTCAAACACCAGCGACTCTTTAAAGATAAACTTTCATGTTTTTGAATTATTCCAATTCTAGAACTAAACTGATTGCTTTTCGGTCAAACTAAGGGCCTCATCAAGTAAAGGCGAAATTCTCGTTGCAAATCTTTACATTAAGCGTCCCGAAGCACTGGACAAACGGTGGTTTTAGACTAGTCTAAATCATGCGCCGATTTCGTTTATCGCCTCCGGGCGCCACTTTACAAAGAGACAAAATATGAAGCAGTTGATTTTAACAATAATAGGTAAGGACCAGCCGGGTCTCGTTGAGAACATTTCATCCACTATCCTTTCTCACCACGGCAATTGGCTTACCAGTAACCTCAGCCACCTTGCAGGGCATTTTGCCGGGATAATTCAAATAGAAGTCGCGGAAGAGCACTTGCAAGAAATACAAGAAGCCTTACATGCGTTACAGGGCCTTGAAGTTAAAATAGAGTCTGGGGATAATTTAGTCGAGCAGGAAGAACCTGAGACCATCAACCTCATCATTACCGGTAATGACAGGCCTGGTATTGTCCAAGAGCTCGCCAGTGTGATCCGTCACAAAGGCGCGAATATTACGCACCTGACCTCGAAACAACGAAGTGCACCAAATTGGGGGCTGCCCATTTTTAGTGCTTTTGCTACCGTGACGCTCCCTGCCGGCATGGTGCGCGAGAATGTCATCGATGCCTTAGAATCCATTACCAGTGACTTGATCGTAGACATAGAAGAGAATTAATTTCTTCACTACACTAAAAGGAAGTAGGCAGGCAAACACGGCATGCGCGTCGTGTTTGTCATATTAGTGTCACAACATCTGCTTAAGCTGTGTTAAAAGCGGTACCTATGGAAAGAGTCATGCAGGCAGTTTCTTCTAATAACACCACCATTACCTATTTTGCTAAAGAATTAAGCTGGTTATCATTTAACGAAAGAGTGCTTCAAGAAGCCAAAGACCCCAGCAACCCCATCATCGAAAGAATTCGTTTTTTAGGTATATTTTCTAACAACTTAGATGAGTTTTTCCAAGTCCGTGTTGCGGACGTAAAACGCCGTATCCTACTCAATAATTTACCTGATACTAACTTTGACGAAGATGAAGCCTTACTCGCCGACATTCAAAAGAAAGTGTTGGAGCTGGGAAAGAAATTCAACGTTATCTACGAGCAAATTTTAGCCGATTTAAATGAGCACAATATCCACGTTGAATTGCCGGAAGCGCTGTCTGAGTTCCACCAAAAATGGCTAGCCGATTACTTTAAAGATCAGGTACTGCCCCACTTGCTACCGATGATGATCACCGAGAGCAAAGACTACTCAGATAATATCAACGACACCATGACTCACCTGTTCGTTGAGATGCGAGGCGATAAGAATCACCATGCTTTTTTAGAGGTGCCTACCGACCGCCTCAATCGCTTTGTGCAGCTGCCCCCAGAAAAAACGCGACGGCACAAAACCATTGTCTTACTCGATGATGTTATTCGCTACTACATCGCCGATGTCTTTCGAAGCTTTTTTCAGTTTGAGCATATTTCAGCGTACTCCATGAAGATGACTCGCGATGCCGAATATAACCTCGACGACGAGTTAGAAGAAGGGGTGCTCGACACCATGTCAAAGGGCCTCAAGCAACGCCTTTATGCTGAACCTGTGCGCCTAGTGTATGAAGAATCCATGCCTGAAGAACTGCAAAAGCTGATGAAAAAGCGCCTCGGAGTAACGGCACAAGATGCTTTGATCCCAGGAGGCAGGTATCGTAACTTTAGGGACTTTATTTCCTTTCCCAATGTCGGCCGCGGCTACCTGGAGAATAAACCACTGCCACCGTTGAGAAGCGCCGCATTTAAAAAGTACAGCAGTGTTTTTCGCGCCATCAGCGAACAAGACATTTTGCTGTATTATCCATATCACACCTTCAATCACATGTTGGAGTACATTCGTCAGGCCGCCTTTGACCCCAGAGTTAGCCAAATAAAAGTCAATATTTACCGCGTGGCAAAACAGTCACGATTGATTGGCTCACTTATCAGCGCCGCCAAAAACGGTAAAAAAGTCACCGTAATGGTTGAGCTTAAAGCACGATTCGATGAACAAAATAACATCGAATGGGCAAAAATGATGAGTGAGTATGGCATTAAGGTGATGGTTGGGATCCCATCCTTGAAAGTACACAGCAAACTGTGTGTGGTGCACCGGCGAGAACAAGGTAAGTTTGTCAAATACGCTCACATTGGCACCGGTAACTTTCACGAAAAAACAGCCAAGATTTACACTGACTTTAGCTTGTTCACTAAGCACCCTGAAATCACCGAAGAATGTGATAATGTCTTTCGTTTTATCGAAAATAGTTACCTTCCCTTTGAGTTTGAGCACTTGATGATCTCACCGCTCAATGCCAGGTCGCGCATTATCAGCCTCATCGAACAAGAAATCAGCCATGCCAAGCAAGGTAAAAGCGCCAAAGTGGCAATAAAAGTGAATAATCTGGTCGACAAGGACTTAGTCGACAAACTCTATGAGGCAAGCCGTAAAGGAGTGAAGATAAAGCTAATTGTGCGCGGTATGTGTGCATTAGTCCCTGGGCTGCCGGGCTTTAGCGATAATATAAAAATCATCAGTATTGTTGATCGCTTTTTAGAGCATCCCCGGGTGATGGTGTTTGAAAATGCCGGCGACCCTAAGGTCTATATCTCTTCGGCTGACTGGATGACCCGCAACCTCGACCACCGAGTTGAGGTTGGCACCCCTATTTATGCCGAGCACCTGAAAAAAATGATCATCGACATCATGGATCTGCAATTTAAAGACAAAACCAAAGCGCGGATTATTGACGCTGAACAGAAGAACTTATATGTTCGCCGAGGTAATCGTAAAAAAATTCGCTCTCAGATTGCCATTTATGATTATTTAAAGAAGCTTGAAGCAAGCGATATCAAAGAATAACGGTTGAGGATACACAATGCGCGACTACCCTACTATTGCAGCGGTTGATCTGGGCTCAAATAGCTTTCACTTAGTCGTTGCCAGGGAAGTGGATGGTCGTCTACAAATTCTTCATAAAGAAAAAAAACGCGTTTACCTAGCTGCGGGCCTAGATAAACGCTTAAACCTTGATGAAGCCGCCATGGCCCGAGCCATGGATACCTTGTCGCAGTTCGCCACCACCTTGCATGGTTTCCCCACCGAGTCAGTGCAGGTTGTTGCCACTTATACCTTGCGAAACTGTAAAAATTTAACTGAGTTTTTGGCCCGCGCAAAAAGCGTATTTCCTTACCCTATTAATGTTATTTCTGGGCAGGAAGAAGCTCGACTTATTTATCAAGGCGTTGCCAACTACGAGCACGATAGCCATAACCGCTTAGTCATCGATATTGGTGGCGGCAGCACTGAGCTGGTTATTGGTCAGCACCTGACCCATAAATTACTCAGTAGTCGTAACATTGGCTGCGTGACGATGACAAAGGCGTGTTTCGCTAACGGTAAACTCAGTGCCAAGCGCTTTAAAAAGGCAGAAATTAAGGCTGAACAAGAAATTGAAGTGATCACTGCCAGCTTTTTACGACTTGGTTGGCAATCCGTGATTGGCACCTCTGGTACCATAAAAACACTGGCACAACTATGTGCTGAGTTGACAGGGGATGACACCATCACCTGGCCGGCATTGCAACAAGTTAAAGCGAGCATGGTAGCTGCTGGCCATATTGACAAGATTGCGTTTAAGTCTCTCCCCGATGAACGCAAAGTAAGCATTGCCGGTGGCCTTGCCGTTCTTATTGCGCTGTTTCGTCAACTGGGGATCACCGCACTGCGGTTTAGCGACTATGCCTTACGCGAAGGGCTGCTGTTTGAAATGCACCAAAGCGATGAGTATGACCTGCGCACTCGAACCATTAATGCCTTCAGTGATAATTACAACATCGACAAGCAACATGCTGAGAGTATTTGCAGCACCATCGAGGAGCTGGTGAGCTTGAGCAAACCCAGCTGGCAGTTCAGTAAAAGCGATGTTGAAATGCTCAGTTGGGCCGCCAAACTCCATGAGGTAGGCTTGGCAATAAACTCATCGGGCATGCATAAACACGGCGCTTATATTGTCCGTCACAGTCAGTTACCCGGATTCACCCAAGCACAGCAATTACAATTAAGTGCCTTGGTGCGCTTTTATCGCAAGAAGATAAAGCTACAAGAGTTACAGGAGCTGATTGCCTGCGAAGAATTGCCTCATTTTGCTCGTTGCCTAACGATTTTCCGGCTGGCTATTTTACTGAATCAAAAGCGCCAACAAGAGCAGCTGCCAAAGTTTAACGTCATTGCCTTGGCGCAAACATTACGGTTAGAAATTGCCCCAAAATGGCTTGATTCCCACTCCCTATTTTCTGCCGACCTTGAGCAAGAATCCAACTATTTAGAAGCATTAAACATTCAACTGCTGTTTTAATCTGGCTGTTCTGACTTTACAATTTCGAGCACTTCATCAGCATACTCACGACTAGACAACGCCATATCATACAAAAACTGAATAGGCGTTGCTGGTCTGATCGCCTGTAAAATAAGTTCGGCTTCTTGCCACTCGTTGCGCTCAATCTCAAACGCTAAGCGTAATGCGCCGCCCATTAAACCGCCGTAATCAAGCAAGGCACTAGAGAGTGACTCATCTAGAGAAAACTCAGCGGCAACCACTGAAAGCTCAACGTCTAAAATCACGTCAAGGATCGACATTAACCCAAGTAAATAGCCAGTTTCGGCCATTTCTTTACCACCAGGTTGTAAGAAGGTTTCCACAAACTTGGCTCGAGTCAGACCCATGCGGGTTAGCTCACTGGGCTTATCAGACCCCAACTCGCTTAACGCCAGTACTTTGACAAACTGCCTAATGGCATCTTCTCCCAGATACACCACCGCCTGCGAAATCGATTTAATCTCGATGCGATCTTCACCGGCTTTGGCGTTGGCCAGTTTTAACAATCTGGCAGTCAAGCTCAGATCTTTACTGATGCGGTTCTCGATTTCTTTAAAGCATAATGACTTCTTCGCTGTGGCTTGCAGCAACTGGAATACTACCAGTTTGCCTGGTTCCACATTGC
The DNA here is from genome assembly GCF_048515945.1 of Pseudoalteromonas 'SMAR'. Lineage (NCBI taxonomy): Bacteria > Pseudomonadati > Pseudomonadota > Gammaproteobacteria > Alteromonadales > Pseudoalteromonadaceae > Pseudoalteromonas > Pseudoalteromonas 'SMAR'. The sequence goes on along the minus strand of NZ_JBLWMW010000002.1, from coordinate 64,107 downwards.
CATGATTGAGCATTTCAGGTTTAGCAAAGAAATACCCCTGAAAAAAATCGCAACCAGAAGGTTTGATCAGCTCAAGTTCTTCTTTCGTTTCAATACGCTCGACGATCACTTTCAGATCTGGGTATTGGCGCTTAAGCTTTTTAACCATCATGTTGGTTCTAATAATGGGGTGTTGAACTTCAATTTTGACATACTGCACTAATGCCAACAAAGGCTGCCAGCGCTCATCGCCATCATAGTCGTCTAGTGCAAAGCGGTAACCCTTGGTCACTAATTTGGTAACGATATTAACCAAAGAAGGGATATCTTTAGCCCGCTCGACAATTTCAACGACAATTTTTTTGGGTGATAACAGCTTAGGTAGTTCTTGTAAGAGGGACTCATCGGAGAGGTTAATAAAAGCGGTTTGACCGGCAGCGAGACGTTCAACTCCGATGAACATTAATGAGTTAAAAAACAACCGCCCTGTGGCTTGGCTATCACTCACACCAACAGGAAAAGCGTTATTACCAGAATCACGATAAAGTAATTCGTAGGCAAACACTTCTTGATCAGGACTCATAATCGCCTGACGTGCAATATACTGTACGGGTAATTTCTTCAATTCAGCTACCGAAACTCTCATTAACATTCTTACCCTTTTCTATGAGAAAGGAACGCCTTGTATAACTAGCCTATAATATGCCTGCAACTCGAGCAATAGAAAGTTAAATCAGTTCACCTTATTTGTTTAATTTATATCAGAGCACTTTGTCGATAATAACACGCTCAAAGCTGTCACTTTGCTATCGCCGTTATAAAAAAGTTAGGCTAAGATGGAAGTTTGAAGCAAATTTTAAATTCGCAAGGAAAGCTCCGCCTGCGGCTACTGGCGAAGCACCAGAACCTGCTTGCAGACATTAATCAAGCCATTGCTCAGCTGCAAGCATCAGGGGTAATAGCAAGCATTGAACAGCGATACCGTCATGCTCTTAGATTGCGACGATATCGCTACGTTATGCCTGCCTACTCATCGACTAACTGTAAACAGCGATAACCAGCCCCTTCGTCTTCCGCCAATAAAGTAACCAGCTCAGGAAGCACCTCCGACATAGTTTGCATTAACGTATAAGGCGGATTTACCACCATTAACCCAGATGCTGTCATGCCTTTTTCCTCGGTGTCTGCACGAGTGGCTAATTCAAATAATTGAATATTACGAATGCCAGAGTCAACTAAGCTGGCTTCCATGGCATCAATGCGCTCACGCTCAACCACTGGGTACCAAATCATATACACACCGGATGGAAACTTTTTATGCGCCTTGACAATACTGACCACGGCCTTTTCATAATCCGACTTAATTTCATATGGCGGATCCATCAAAACACAAGCTCGTCGCGATGCTGGCGGCACTAAGCCGAGCAAGCCTTTAAAACCATCACTGCCATTAACTCGCAAAGAACGCTTATGGTTGGTGTTTTGCTGCAGTAATGCTAAATCGCGAGGGTGCAGTTCAAAGAACCAACCATTGTCTTGGCGACGTAAAAACTGCTCAGCAACCTTTGGCGAGCCTGGGTAATACTCAAGCTGACCATTGCGATTCACGCTTTCGATCAGGTCACGATAACGGCTTATGGCAGCCACTTTGCTTTGATAATCCCAAAGCTTAGCAATACCAGCCATAAACTCCTGATTCTTTTGCGCATCTTGACCGCCAAGTTCGAAAAAGCCAGCACCGGAGTGAGTGTCGATATAATCAAACGGTTTGTCTTTTTTGGTAAGGTAGGCCAATACCTCAGCAAGGACTAAATGTTTAATCACATCTGCTGGGTTGCCAGCATGAAAAGAGTGTCGATAACTGAGCATAATATCGCCTTGGATAAGTTAATATATAATGAGTGAAGCTAATATACCTCAATGACCAATTGTATATAAATTACTCATTAAGTTATTTTAGCCTGAACCACTTCTGAACAAAATAAGCTAATCTCGCTATTATCGCTTAAATGCCAATAAAAATCAGCATAAAGTCGCGTAAACACTAGCATCCTGGGCTGCTTTGTTTTACATTTGCATGACAAATCACAGTCTCAAGAGCGCATTTATGAATAATCAAGATCTCCAAAAACTCGACCAGTTGATTGACCAACTTTTAAGTCAAAATAATCAGTTAAAATCGGAAGTAACCGCTTTAAAAGAGCAAAACCAAAAACTGATTGATGAAAACGAAACCCTACAGCTAGAAATGCTAGAAAGTGAAGAAAAGCAAAAAGAGTTTAGCTCATCACTGTCTGGTCTATTAGATAAGTTGCAATCACAACAGGCTGGCTAATGTCAGAGCAAAATAACCAAGTAACCGTCACGTTACTTGGCAAAGAGCATCAGTTTGCCTGTGCTCCAGATCAAGAAGAGGCGCTACATAATGCTGTGGCGCTACTGGATAAACGGGTCGAAGAAATGCGTCAACGCTCCAGTGTACGTAACGATCACAATGCGTTACTGCTTGCCGCTTTGCATTTATGCCATGACTTACAAGCTTTAGAGTCGCAACAACAACAGCAAGCACAGCAACTGGCACAGCTAGTCGCTAAGCTCTCCTGCGATACCCCATGACCCTGAACGCCAAAGCCTACCTAGTTTGCAGTTACCTAATGCTGGGTTTATTAAGCTTTGGCGCCAACGCCACAAAGGCCAATCGCTTTTACCAAGTCTCTGAACAGGTTTTTTTCATTACCGGTAAGCAAGCCAGTCCGCAACCGAATCAGGCGCTACTGGTTGGCTCAAAGTGTGCTTTACTTGCCGGTCTTCATGCCGACTGGGTTGCCATGACGGCACTGATTGATGAGCTAAAACAACGTCTATCAGTGCCCCTGTGTTACGCCGTGTCATTGCATTCTGAGGTAAAACAGCAAAGTGCCATTGTACTGTTACAGCAGACCTATCCAAATCTCCAATGGCTGACGCCAAACGCCGTTTCTTCAAGCACATTACAACACGCTTTTAAGCGTCAGCTCGAACTCTTTAAGCAAAGCATTTCACTCAGCCAAAAAAGAGTGGCCGCACTGCCTCAGGCGCAACAGCCTAGTTGGCAAGAAAAACTCAAGTTAGCTCAGGCACGGGTTTCAAGGTGGTCACAATTAAGTCACGCCATAGTGACTGAGCAGTCGGTTGTCAGTGACGCTATATCACTTGATCTTGGCAAACACCTGCTCACCATTAGCCCAACTAGCGCTTACTCAAAACAGGACTTGCTCATCCAGTTACCCGCGGCCAATGGTATTATTGCCGGCTACAGCGTCGATTTAGTACCGCCTTTAAATCACAGTCATTGGCAGCCATGGCGAGATGCCCTAAAGCAATTGCATAGCAGTCAAGTCAGTTGGATTTTACCGGCGTCAGGAAAACCTTTCCCAGCAAAAGCACTGCACCAGCCGCTGCAGTTTTTCTCACTATTGTCTCAATCAGATGAGCAACAAGTGAGAGCTCAACTCAAAGCACTCTATTCAAACCCCAATATGCAATTGCAAGCATTGAGGCGGTGGCAGCAATGGCAAACTAGAGAATCTTTGAATAAAATTTAAGCGCCCGATATAATTAGGGAATGAACACACGATTAATACAGCTGCTCAACATCCTCAGCGTACTGTTGTTGATAGCAGGCTGTCAGTCCACAGCGCCCCCTCAGGTCGACCGTCAGGCTATCTTGTCTGCGATCACTCACGTGCCTGCAAAAGAAATTGCCTCTGAACGCACCTCCCCCCCCCAGGCCGAGCAAGCAAAGCCTGTGACCCGTAAGCCAAAAAGCGAAAAAAACTTATGGCACTACGTTCGCAATAAGCTCTACTTTAATACTGCGCCCCATCCGCGGCTAAAAAAACGCATCGACTGGTATTTAGCGCAACCACATTACCTTAATGTCGTGAGCCGTCGTGCTGCTCCCTATTTTTATCATGTGGTAAAAAAAGTTGAACGACGGGGTTTACCCATGGAGCTGGCATTATTACCGTTTGTGGAAAGCGATTTTCGACCTACCGCCAAGTCCAGTCAAAATGCCGTAGGTGTGTGGCAACTTGTTGATGCCACGGCTTATCATTTTGGCATTAAAAAAGATACTTGGTACGACGGCCGCCAAGATGTGTTAGCGTCAACCGATGCGGCACTGGATTACCTTAGTTATTTGCATGAGCGTTTTGACGGTGATTGGTTGCATGCTATTGCCGCGTATAACAGTGGTGAGGCTCGAGTAAAACAAGCGATTCGAAAAAATCGCAGGCAAGGAAAGTCGACTCACTTTTGGCATTTAAAGTTACCGCAAGAAACCGCAGAATACGTACCAAAACTCCTGGCATTGAGTCATTTATTGAAAACGGCGCCAGCAAAATTTACCATTCCGGAGCTGCCGAACAAGGCCACTACAGCGCTGTTAGACGTTGGCCAACAGTTCGACCTCGATCAGTTGGCCAAGTTAACGGGAGTGAAAAAACGTCAGCTATACCAATTAAACCCTGGCTTTTTACAGCATCGCAGCTCGCCTAAGGGGCCGCACACCATATTGTTGCCCATGTCAGAGCAAGCGTTATTAAAAAGTGCCTTTTTTCGTAACAATTTTAGCCAAGGCTACATCGTGCAAAAAAACGATACCCTGTATGGTATTGCCCGCAAGGCAGGCATGAGTGTTGCGGCATTAAAGTCTCTTAACAATAAAACCTCCAATCTTATCCGCGTCGGCGAAACATTATTGATTTCACAAGGCAATGACCAGCTGGATTTAGTGGTCGACTACGAAGTCAGCCCTTACATTAAACAACCAAATACCGCTGCCAAGGTGCAGCCCAAGGTGGAGCACCAGCATACGGTCAGTCGCGGCGAGTCGTTATGGACCATCAGCCGTCAATATCAAGTAACGGTGAGAGACTTGCTCGATTGGAATGAGTTAACGGCTAAGGCCGTATTGCGCCCAGGTGACGAGTTACGGTTGTTACTTAGCGCTCCTGCGCCTAACCAAGAGTCCAACGACAACAAAACACCACTCAAGCGAGCCACTGGAATGGGCAGTTATGGCCATATTAATGCCATTTTTGGTCGTGAGTTGGTGGAATGCGAAGCCCAGGCTTGCTTCTAAGAAGTGACGTCACGTACACTACGAGTTTTGGCAGACTCCTTTTATCTTACACTGCTAAACAATTATATTAAGGCCAAGAGTGATGCAGATTGCAAAAAATACAGTCGTTGAATTTCATTACACCCTCCATGAAGGCGATAACCAAATTGAATCCAGCAAAGGCGCTGAACCCTTAGCGTATCTTCATGGCAGTGAAGGCATGTTGCCAGGTTTAGAGCGTGAGCTAGAGGGAAAAACGGCCGGTGATAGCTTTTCTGTGACGTTAACGCCTGCCGATGGCTATGGTGAGTATCAAGAGGGTATGGTGCAACGTATTCCACTTAAGCACTTGCAAGGCCTTGGTGACAGCAAAGTATGGAAGTCAGGCATGACGGCCATTGTCGACTCCAATCAAGGTCGCCATCAAGTAAAGCTAATCAAGGTTGGCCGCTTCAATGCTGACTGTGACTTAAACCACCCATTTGCAGGTAAAACCCTAACATTCGATGTTGAAGTGGTGGCTGTGAGAGCCGCGAGCAATGAAGAAATTGCCCACGGCCATGTCCATGGCGCAGGAGGTTGCGGACACTAATGATGGAAAAAGTCGCAATTGTAACCGGTGGTAGTTTAGGGATTGGCGCAGCCATAGTGAAACACTTACAAGGGCTGCAATATAAGGTGTATAACCTCGACATCCACTCCAGTGACCATGGCGTTTATCGCTATTGTGATGTCAGTAAAGTTGCTGAAGTACACCAAGTTATTAAGGGTATCATTAGCCAAGAAGAGCGAATTGATGCCTTGGTTTCAAATGCTGGAAAGCACCTCAGCGCCACCATCGAGCAAACCGATGAAGCGACCTTAGATGCGATGCTAGCACTGAATGTCAAAGGCGCTTATGCTGCAATTCAGGCAGTACTGCCAGTGATGAAGCAGCAGCAAGGTGGCAGCATAGTGTTAATGTCTTCGGACCAAGCATTAGTCGGCAAGCCCAGCTCGTTTGCCTACAACCTAACCAAGGCAGCACTGGCTTCGATGGCAAAAACCACAGCGCTTGACTATGCCCAATTTAAAATACGTGCCAATGCGGTCTGTCCAGGCACAATAGAAACGCCACTGTTTCATCATGCCATTGATAGTTACTGTAAGCGTAGTGGCGCAGATAAAGCACAGGTGATTGCCGAGGAAGCTCGTATGCAACCGCTTGGTCGCCTAGGCCAACCTCAAGAAGTGGCCGCCTTAGTGGCGTTCTTGTTGAGTGATGAAGCAAGCTTTATCACCGGCAGCTTGCAAAGCATTGATGGCGGTTATACCGCACAGTAACCGGAGCGAAACATGAGCCTTGCAGTCATTGATAGTCACTTGCATTTTTTTGCATTAGACAAAGGGCAATATCAATGGCTCAAGCACTCTGCGCCTGCTTGGCCAAACCTATCGCGTATTCAGCAAAACCACAGTTTGGCCACTATTCCACCGTCTAGCCAATTTACATTGAGCCACTTTATCCATGTCGAAGCTGGGTTCGATAATCATGCCCCAATTAACGAGCTAAATTGGTTGGCTGAAACGCAACCCTCACTGCCCTATAAAGCCGTAAGTCATGCTCAAATTGATGCCCCACCGGAACAATTTGCAACGGCTTTGGCGGCACTAAAACACCGCAGCTTAGTAGCTATTCGTGACATTACCCAAGGCTCTGACGGCTGCCGATTACTCTCCCCTCAGGTGATAGAAAATATCCAGCAGCTTAACCGTGCTGGCCTGCACTTTGAGGCGCAACTGGAGTTTAGCCAAATCCAGCTGTGCGATGCGTTTTTGAAACAGCTAGAAGCCAACCCTGATCTTAAAGTGGTGTTTAATCACGCCGGCTTCATAGACTGCCACCACCATGCCACATCGCTATTGCGGCGCTGTGGAGCGCTACCTAATGTGATGTTAAAGTGCAGTGGCAATGAAATGCTCGCTCAGCCGCTACCAACCTCACAGTGGTTAACGCATTTACTCGAGCAGGTTGGTGAAGACAGCCTAATGCTAGGATCAAACTTTCCAATTGTGTTAAGCGTCAAAAAGTATTGGCAGGTGTGGCAGGACTACTTGACAGTGCTCGGCCACTCTAGCACTTGGGAAAAGCTCAGCCAGACTAACGCTAAGCGCTGCTATGGTTTATGAGCGGATCTGGACCAGATCATAGGGAACCAGCTCAGGAACAATTCTCTGTAACTTCTCTTCGGTTTGATCCAAGGAGTTAAGACACTCACAGTATTCTTCCGCTTTTTCTTCCAGTTGAAGTGCCTTTTTTTGCAACGATTTGTCGATTTCTTTGGAAATAATATCCATGCGTTGTCCCATGTCATTAATGCGATCTTCAATGTTTCCTTCACGAGATTTAAACGCATCGCCTAAAGACACTAAAATGGAGCCCAACGAGCCATGCACAGCGGAATGGATCTTTTGGCTGATCTCTTTGGTAAAAAAGTCATCGATTTTTGATAAGGACTGCGGTGCAATAAAGAAAAAATCGTCACCTCGTTTAAACTTATCCATTAACGCCCGTTCAACGTATTGCAGCTGCGTTTTTAACACCTCAGGCTCTTTATCAGACATGCCCTCGACCACTTGCTCGATGGCACTTAACCCCAAATTAACGCCGTCAGTTGCCAAGTTCACTAGCTCAGGAACCGTTTCGCGAATACCATTGGCGTACTCCGCCACAACCGACTCCCCAGCTTGGTCAAGCTCAATCCAGCGGCCTAAGATGAAGAGTTGATTATCGTTGTTAATTTGGATCCGGGTCTGGCCGTTATCAACAATACGAATTTCATTATCGGTAATGATGAGACCGTGCCCCAACTCGACATCGCATTTGCTTTTCGCCACTGCTGTTGTGCTCAATAAACAGCAAGATAACGCCACAGCGCTAAGAAAACGATTCATAAGGCCTCCAAATGCAACAGGCTGGTCTAGGGATGCTCAGAAGAGTAGCAAAAGTTTCCCTGATCCTAAAGCAGTTTTAGACCAACCCTGCTTGGCCATAAGGCTAGTTGTAATAACGCACCAATCGCACAAATGCATCGGCGATTTTGTTGGTGGGGTTGTTTTTGCCATCGGCAAATTGATAGGCCCAAGCAAAGCTCGGCTCTGCAGTTTGAGTGGTTGCAGACCAATAATTGTTACTTAAGGTGTGGGGAAAAACACTGACATCAATCGCTGGATCCACACACTGCAGCTGTAAAATACTGGCCAGTTCCTTGATGTTAGGAACTTGCCAATCCTCATAGCCCGCGTAGTTATTCTGTTGCGAAAGAGTCAAAGCTTGCTGCCAAGACAGCTGCTGCGCAGTGCCATCACAGCTTTGTCTTTCCGCATTGTAGGTTTGTCCGACACTACATCGCTGCCACATTAAACCGGTCACGCTATCGGATACTGTACCATCGCTATTGACAATAAACCGCTCAGTGCTGGTAGCAACATCGACACAAGTTTGTGCCCACACGCCAGTGGTTAACAACAGCACAGGACAAAGATAGATAAATGCTTTCATCGCCCACTCCTATGGGTTTCTTACTAAGCGAACAAAGGCGGCGCTGGACTTTTCAATGGCAAAGTCATTGCCGGTCATCATGTCGAAAACAAACGCCCGGCGTTGAGTACCACTAAGACCATCAATGCTCGATTGAGCAGTCCAATAATAAAGGTGTCCTAACACACTCTCGCTCGGAAGATGGGGAAACAATTGTTGGTCGAGTAGCACATTTCCATCAGCACCATAATCAATAATACTCAGCAACTCTGTGTAAGTAGGTAGCCGCCAGTTGTTACCGCCACAATAACTTTGCTCACCTGCTGTGGGATTGTTCACTTCGTCAATCAAGGCTTGAATGCCGCAATGACTGTCTTGAGGACAAATGGTATTCGCAGGGGCTTCATAGCTACCTTGAATGTCACTGTCGCTAGCACGTAATGACCAAGTATAGCTATTTTGAGCGTTGCGCTGAGAAGTATTAGGAAGCATACCCGCTGAAGCCTCTTTGACCTCCCAAATAAGCCCAGTAACATTGTCTCTCACACAGGCAAAATCACTGGCATCGTCAGGCAGTTCATCAGCAAAACGGTTTAGTTTAGTAAAATCAAACCCCGCTTCGCCATCCCCTTCTTTGGCCACCACTGCAGCATAAAAATCTCGCCCCCGCTGGGCATCTTGCGCCGCAAAACTGCTGTCAGTGCAAGTAATAGCCTGAGAGTTGTTATAGCATTGTGTTTGTCCAGTATCGTTTATCTTACCCAATGGCTTAGCATTGATTGCAACGGTGATATTGTCGTTTGCAGTGCGGTTTTGGCTGTCGGTAACCTGCAACTGAAACTGCAACTCACTCTGGCGGTTTTGATCCGGTGCAGTAAAGCTAGTAATGCAGCTATTGGCATTTTGTAGCTCAACCTGCTCACCGCTGGTAAGCTGACTCCAAATGCATTGCTTTTGCCCAGATACTGTATCGCTGTTACTGCCATCAAGGGTAACGGCATCGAACTCCTGAACTTGCTTATCCTCTCCAGCGTCAGCAATGATAACCTCTGGATTAGCCACCAAGCCAACACTAAATTGAGTGCTGGCGCTGCCCCCTTCATCATCGATAACCGTTAACTGCCATACAGCAGCTTGTGCCATATCCAGCAATGGATGGGTAAAGCTCAGGGTTTCCCGGTTTAAGTTATCTGCTTGAACGGTTTCTGGCCCCTGAAGAAGCTGCCATTGATATGAAGCGATGAAACCGTTTTCATCTTGGTCCATTGAATCTTGAGCGCTTAAGGTAATGGTGTCTTGATACTTAACCTTGCCCTCAGGTGCGATTTGCGAAATAACGGGTTCTGGTAATTGGTTTTGAGATTGAATAGCGACCGTAACATAGTCGGATGCGGAACTACCATTAGGCGCGGTATAACTTACTTGAATCACAAGCTCGACGTCTGCTTTGACATCTGGGGCGGTGAATACCGCCTGAGATTCAGTAATGGGAAAGCCTTCAACATTAGGGCCTGAAATAATTTGCCAGCTGAAACTGCCTTCTGCTGGGGAAGCCTGAGCTGTGATAGTTACCTCAGATTTTTCCATCACTTGCAGATCGGCACCGGCATTCACTGAAGCGCTTACCTCAGCACTGCTGTCGTCACCGGAACCGCCACCACCGCCACATCCACTTAGGATGCTGATCAGTAAAATGGCACTTCTCCACCTTAGTGCACTCATACCGCTCCTTATTGCATTTATAAATAGCTTTCTTGGTGTATCCTAACAAATAGCTTAGTACCCACCTTGCTGTAGTCTACTTTGTATTCACGGCCATCCAACGCTTGAATAAATAACAGACGTTTCACTTCACCAAACACATCAATGCTAGAGACATGAACAATTTCTAAATAGCGCTCTTTTGCTTCACGGCGATTTTTCGGTAATTCTTCTTTAAATGGTTGTAGCCCGGTAGCAGTGACCTTAATTTTTGGATGATTTTCGCCATTAACGATTACAAGGTCTAATTTTTTGTCTTTATGAATAAGCGTATTTCGCCCACTTTTAATGTAGGAAGACTCTATGCTCATGTTGGTGATTCCTGTTACATCTTCTTAGGTGGTTGATTCTTCTATCAATGTTTTCACCACCTTCTCTGGATTAAGTTTCCAGCGGTTTAACAACGCTGAAAATCGCCAAATGTCCCTATCTAAAGCTGCAGCCGGGACCAAAAGGTCATAACCTGTCACTGTTCTTAAATTGTCCATTCGATTAGCAAACATTGCCATCAGTCCAGTATATTCTAAGCCAGCTTTGGAACGGTAAGTCGTTTCTTCAATTAGCCATTCGGACGGGCAGTTGCCATTTTCGCAATGCATTTTAACAGCTTGTAAAAAAATATGCCGCTGTTCTATCAATAATTTTCCTGCTAACCGAGGTGTTAAGTCTGTTAGAAACTCATCAATGCTATTAAGTTTAATACCAACTGCATTTAACTCAAGTGTTTCAAGCCCTTGATGTGCTTTAGGAATGCCGCACGAGTGTAAGTTATCGTGAGCAATACACCAATAACCATACTTATGTACATATCTAACAGTATGTTTTGTAAGATATAAACTGTAATAAGGTTGCTGACTTTTTAAAAAGCCAATAAAAATAGCCACCAACATGGCACTGGCAAGAAAAATTTCTAATATGGTTATCCCTGTGCCGCGCAGGTTGACGAATAGCATGATCACCACCAACCCAATGCCACCCACCAGCATAAATTCGGCGCCATGACGGTCTGCGGTGGCCCTTATTTTCGCTTCAAGCATAAGTATACCAACAGTAGAAAAGGTACATGATGATCGCCCAGACAACTAACCTTCGTATAGTCATGCATTGTTTGCAAGAATTGCTCGATTTCATATTACTCAAATTGGTACAAGCTCCCAAGTTTAGCGATATTTTCGTCAAACACACAAATTAATAGGATACGCCGTAGACTCTGCTATCGTTTAATTTTGTAAACTAGAGTCAAACTAAATTCTAGGTTAAAGCTATGCGTCATCAAACAGGAAAAGCACTCTTCCCTTTTATTATCGTTGTGCTGATTGCCATAAGCGGCTATCTGTATTTACCACAATCACAAGGTCAACCTACTCGAGGGGCTGGCTCTGCTACTGCTGTTAAATCACACACGGTCACCACCGAGCAGCGCACCATTGCGGTCAACTCTATTGGCTCAGCTAGGGCAAATCAAGCGATAAATGTCACCAGCGCCCAAAGCGACTACATTACCGCCTTGTATTTTGATGATGGTGACGTGGTTAAGCGAGGCGACAAGCTCGCCCAACTTAGAGATGACGAAGAGCAGCTCGACATCAAAGCCTTGAAAGTGACTCTCAAAGAAGAGATCCGCCAACTTAAGCGACTTAAGAACCTGGCGCAAACTCAATCTGCAGCGCGCTCACAACTGGAAGCACAATCGGCAAAAGTGGATACCTTAACGGCGCAGTTAGAAGCGACCACAACCAAACTGGCTGAACTGTCTATTTACGCGCCATTCGATGGTTTACTGGGCACTAGAAATGTCTCTATTGGTAGCTTTGTTAACAATAACACCGTGCTCACCACCCTTGATGACATCAGCATCATTAAGGTCGACTTTCAAGTTCCAGAAAAGTACCTGGCGCAACTGGCCATAGGCATGCAAGTGAACGCCACCAGCGAAGCGTACCCAGGAGAAACGTTCAGCGGCGAAGTATCACATATCGACCCACGCATTAATGAACAAACTCGCTCTGTCAGAGTCACCGCTAGTTTTGACAACCCAGAGCACCGTCTGCGCCCGGGTATGCTGCTGCATGTGGCACTTGAGCTGGAGACACTAACGGCATTATTAATCCCGGAAAAAAGCATCATCCCGCGTCAAGACAAGCATTTTGTTTTTGTTATTGATGAGCAAGGCACGGCACAGCAGCGTGAAGTGCAACTGCAAACTCGCTTTAGTGGCTGGGTGGCAATAAATAAGGGCTTACAAGAAGGCCAACAAGTTGTGACCGAGGGCACATTGAAAATCCGCTCAGGCTCAAAAGTTAAGGTCAAGGGGTAAGCGCAGTGAGGATCACAGACACAGCCGTAAAACGTCCCATTTTCGCCATCGTAATTAACTTACTGTTACTCACTTTTGGCTTGGTCGCCTTTTCAATGTTACCACTGCGGGAATACCCCGATATAGAAAGCCCAATAGTGAGTGTTAGCACTAACTACACAGGGGCCTCTGCTGAGGTAGTAGAAACCAAAATCACCCAAGTGCTAGAAAATCGTATTTCCGGTATTGAAGGGATAAAAAGCATCACGTCCAGTAGCCGCAATGGTCGCTCTAATATCACTATTGAGTTTACTATCTCTCGTGACATTGATGCCGCCGCGAACGATGTCCGTGAGCGGGTATCACGCGCCCTAGACCGACTACCAGAGCAAGTAAGACCGCCAGAAGTCTCTAAGTCAAACAGTGATGAAAGCCCCATTGCTTGGTTTGTTTTGAATAGTGAAACCATGGATACCTTACAACTGTCTGATTATGCCCAGCGTTTAATAGTCGACCGGTTGGCGGTGGTCGATGGTGTATCCAATGTGCGCATTGGTGGTGAACGCCAGTACGCCATGAAAATCTGGCTCGATCGCAAGGCCATGGCCGCTCGGGGGATCACCAGTGGCGATATAGAACAAGTACTGCGCCGCGAAAACGTCGAGCTCCCTGCTGGTGAAATCGAATCGATTGATCGTGACTTCTCGGTGCGCATCGCCCGCAGCTACAAAACTCAAAAAGACTTCGATAACTTGGTGATTAAGCGTGGTGAACAAGGCTATTTGGTGCGCTTAGGTGAAGTGGCCGACGTGCAGCTTGAAGCCGCCGACGATGAAAGTACTTTCCGTGGTAATGGCCGTAATATGATTGGCATGGGGATAGTGAAGCAAGCCAAAGCCAATACCCTAGAAGTGGTGGATAATGCCAGAAAAGAGCTGGAAAAGATTAAGCGCAATCTACCAGAAGGCACTACTATTCAAGACAGCTACGACTCTTCTGTGTTTATTCGCGAATCCATTAGCGAAGTGTACCGCACTTTGGCCATTGCCATGGCTCTGGTGGTGCTGGTTATCTATATTTTCTTGGGTAACATTCGTGCCACCTTGATCCCAGCCGTCACAGTGCCTGTTGCGCTTATTGCTACCTTTATGTTTTTACTTGCCATGGGCTATTCAATTAACTTACTGACTTTGCTTGCTCTGGTATTAGCCATCGGCTTAGTGGTGGATGACGCCATCGTAATGTTAGAAAACATTTATCGCCGCATTGAACTTGGAGAGCCGAAATTGTTGGCAGCATACCGCGGCGCTCGAGAGGTTGGCTTTGCCATTATTGCCACTACCCTAGTGCTGGTGTCGGTGTTTATTCCACTGGTGTTTATGGACGGTCGTATTGGTGCGTTATTTACTGAATTTGCCTTTGCAGTGAGTGCTGCAGTGCTCTTTTCCAGTATTACAGCGTTAACCCTGTCTCCGGCACTGTGTTCAAAAGTACTCAAACCCAGTAGCTCTGAAAGCCGCTTTAGTCAGTGGATGGACCGTCAATTTTCGCGTCTAGAGCAAGGCTACCGCGGCGTTTTACAAGACAATTTAAAGCGTAAATATAGCCTCATTGTAATGCTCATTCTCGCCGGTTTTACCAGCTACAGTTTGTTTCAGCAGATCCCCTCGGAACTGACTCCAAAAGAAGACCGTGGTACCTTCTTTGTGATGATGAACGGACCAGAGGGCGCCAGCTATGAGAATAACGCCGCTAATATGGCTAAAATCGAACAGCAATTGCTGCCCTACGTTGAATCAAAAGAGCTGAGCCGCGTTTTAGTACGCGTACCCGGTTGGGGTGGCCAAGGTGGTGTGGCTATAGTGGGCATGCCTGATTGGGATGAACGCAAACGTTCTACTTGGGAAGTCATGGGTGAGATCAGCGGCAAAATGCAAGGCATCACTGACATTCGTGCTTTTGCGATTATGCGCCGTGGTATCGGTGGCGGTGGCAACTCACGCCCCATTGAGTTTGTCTTACAAGGCAACGATTACGATGAGCTGGTTGACTGGCGTGACCGCATCTTAGCACGTGCCAGAGAGAACAAAGGCTTGGTTCGTCTCGACCATGACTACAAGGAAACCTTCCCGCAATTTTTAGTCAGCATCGATAAAACCAAAGCCGCCGATTTAGGTGTGTCGGTCAGTGCCATCGGGCAAACGTTGGAAACCATGTTGGGCCAACGCCGTGTCACTACCTTTATCGACCGCGGCGAGGAATACGACGTGATCCTTAAGGGCACCAAGAGTGACTTTGCTGCCCCTAATAATATTGCCGATATTTATGTCAAATCCCGCACTGCAGAATTAGTGCCATTAGACAGTTTGATCAGCATAAAAGAAGAAGCCACGGCATCGCGCCTTAACCGTTACAACCGCATGCGAGCCATTACCATTACAGCCAATCTTGCCGGTGATTATACCTTAGCGGAAGCCTTAGAGTTTCTTAATAGGGTCGCCGCTGAAGAGAACGATATCGATGGCGCCGTTGACTATAAGGGCGAGTCACAACTCTTTTATGAAGGCGCCTCGGCCATGACCTATGTGTTTATTTTAGCGTTGACAGTGACCTTCTTAGTACTTGCGGCACAGTTTGAAAGCTTTGTTCACCCGCTGGTGATCATGCTCACGGTCCCGCTTGGGTTGGTCGGTGCCATGTATGGCCTCTTCCTTACCGACAGTACCCTGAATATTTACAGTCAAATTGGTATTGTTATGTTGATTGGCTTAAGCGCTAAAAACGGCATTCTTATTGTGGAGTTTGCCAACCAATTGCGCGATAAGGGTTTGCCATTCGAACAGGCAGTGATCGATGCGGCCGCACAGCGTTTACGACCGATTATTATGACCTCGTTAACCACAGTGATGAGCTCAATCCCCTTGGTACTGGCTTCAGGCCCAGGCTCTGAAAGCCGCATGGTGATTGGTATTGTGATCTTCGCTGGCGTGAGTGTGGCGACCATACTAACCTTATTTGTGATCCCAACGGCTTACACCCTGCTAGCCAGAAACACACGCTCGCCAGAGGTAACCGCTAAGCAGTTGGCAACACAATCGCAGCAATTTCCAGAGCAGGAGAGATAAATGGCAGACACTCAAGTCGCCACTTTAGGTGGCGGATGCTTTTGGTGTATCGACGCGGCATTTCGCCGCGTTAAAGGCGTAGAATCGGTGCAATCCGGCTATACTGGTGGTCACACCAACAACCCCAGCTATCAAGATATCTGTACTGGCGAAAGTGGTCATGCCGAAGTGGTGCAACTGCATTTCGACCCTGAGCAGGTCAGCTTTGCGGTGTTGTTAGAGATGTTTTTTACCCTTCACGACCCCACCCAATTAAACCGTCAAGGGAACGACATTGGCACCCAATACCGCAGTGTGGTGTTTTATCATAATGCCCAGCAACAGCAACAAACTGCAGATTATATCGCGCAGCTACAAGCCAATTATGATGCTGAGATTGTCACCGAGCTGAGTCCGGCAGCGGAATTTTATGCCGCTGAGTCATACCACCAAGACTACTATGCGGCCAATCCCAACCAAGGCTATTGCAGTATTTTAATTGCCCCTAAGGTGGAAAAGTTTTCTAAGCAGTTTGCCGCCTACCTTAAGTAAAAAAGCAGCGCGGTTAGCGCTGCTTTTAAACGGCAATTAAAAGGTGTAACTGACACCCACATAGGCTTCACGGCCAGGTGGCTTATAACCTAGCAAGGTACCATCGCTTGCCTCTCCAGCTGTGGCATTGAAATACTGCTTGTCGCCAAGGTTTTCCAATCTGGCGGTGAGCTTTATATCCTCCAATAGCTGATAGTTGGCAGATAAATTAATCACGGTATAAGCGGGCAACTCAGCAACATAAGCGCCACCCGCTCCCCAAACATTATCATTGCGTTTACCACGATGCAGCAAGGTTAAGGTAGCGTCTAATTTATGCCATTGTTTGCTGAGTGAGTAGGTGAAGGTTCGTTTAGCACGGCGCAGTAGCTGCTCATTGCTAGCAGCATCTTCGGCTCGGGTATAACTGGCATTGACGGTATGGGTGAAGCCAAAACCATCATTCACAGCAACACTCAAGTCTGCACCGCTGAAGTCTGCGCGCTCAATATTGTATGGTACGTATTTCCACGCATCGTTTTGCTGGTAAACAATTTTATCGGAAATGCGATTGTCATAGAGTGCAATTTCAGCACGAACATCTGCACCAGAGTAGCTCACAATCAGTTCATTATTAGTGGCTTGTTCCGGAGCAATATTTGGGTTAGGTAAGTAATAAGGGCTATCGACGGTAAAGGCTTGCGATAAAGAAGGCGCCCGAAACGCCGTACCATGATTTAGCTTGATACTAATATCATTGCTCAACCTTTTGCCAATGGCTAGGGTGTAGGTGTTGGCACGACCGTGAAAGTCATAATCATCGCTACGCAGCGCCACTTCTGCAAGCCAATTGTCATCATTATAAAATGCACCTAATGCAACCGAGAGGTTATCTCGTTGCGACTCAGAAAACTTCGCCGTAGAGGCACCAACATCTTCGTTTAAAAAGGTGATGTTACCAGTAAATAACAGCGCATCACTGAAGTGAAATTGTGACTGATATTCAAATTGGCTGCGCTTAGTCACATACGCGTTGTCATCACTGCTGCTACCGATTTGTTTATTTTCTTCTTGGCCATTACTAAACGCGACTTGTTGAGAAAAGGCATCATGACTTCTTTGCCAACTCAGTTTATTGGTGTAATTTTGAAAGCGATATTCATCACTGCCAAAGGCATCATACTCGCCCTTGCCTTCACTGTACTGCGAGCGCAGCGAGAAGAGTCCTCTGGCCCGATCGCCATAACTGATATTAACGCCCATATTGCCATTGCGATAACCATCGCGGTCGTGGTTTTTGCTCACTGCCAAGGCCGGATCTTTAGCGATGACGTCATAGCCATCGGTTTCGACATATCCCACGTTGGCCGAGATGTTCAGTAATGCCTTTTTATAATGCGCAGTCCCTTCAACGTCGGAGTAATTATTGCTGCCAGAAGTAACAGCAAGGGTGTTTTTACTGCCTTCACGACTGATGATATTGATCACACCGGCAATGGCATCTGAGCCATAAATTGCCGCTTTAGCGCCGCGGATCACTTCAATACGCTCAATACTATTCAGCGGTATATTACTCAATGAGGCAGCTCCGGAATTAGCGTCAGACACTCGTACACCATCGACCAACACTAGGGTGTGCTTGGCATCATTACCACGCAAAAACAGGCTGACACTTTGGCCCAAGCCACCATTGCGAACGGCTTGAATACCAGCCACAGTATCAAGCAATGAAATAACATCTAAGGCATTACTTTTTTCAATCTCATGACGCTGGATCACCGACACGGCGGCCAATGTGTCTGGTAAGGATTGCGTGAATTTATTCGCAGTAACACGAATGTGTTCTATGTTTTGCTCAGCGATCGCCGAGCACGAGATAACGGCAGCAACGGCTGCGCTAATAGCAGTTTTATTAACCATGGATTCCCCTAACTTGTACCCACCGTACAAGAACAAATAGTGACCACTCCAAGGCCGGTCTCCGGGCTGAGTAAGCGCTAAACAGCAGACTCACTTTACCGTTGCGGGGGCAGCGTTGGCCTTGAGCTCGATGACTTTCCTTTTCACTCGCACCAACTTCCCGATTATCTATACATTTGGCAACCCAGCTAGGTTGTGTACAGCACCTTGGAAATTCGCGGCTATTGTCTGGGGTTTCGGTAACAATGTCAATGGACGTCTAGAAATCTAGAGGCACCTTACTTGGTAAGGTGCTCACTATGGGGGATTAATCGCGGAAGTTTTTAAACTGGAAAGGTTGACCCAACTCACCTGAACGCACCAACTGCATCACTTCTTGCAAGTCATCACGTTTCTTACCATTGACTCGTACCGTGTCGCCTTGGATTGACGCTTGAACTTTGATTTTAGAATCTTTAATAAGCTTAACCAGCTTCTTAGCCATGTCTTTATCAATGCCCTGCTTTAACGCGACTTTGCGCGATACATTTTTGCCCGAACGTTCAATGTCTTTTAGCTCAAAACTGGCAACATCAAGGCCACGCTTGGCCGCTTTCGCCACTAACATATCGAATAACTGCATCACTTGGCTTTCGGCTTCTGCTTTAAGATTAATCACCTCACCGCTTAATGAGATTTCGGCATCCACACCACGAAAATCGTAGCGCGTTTCGAGCTCTCTGGTGGCGTTATCGACTGTGTTTCTTGCTTCTGTCATGTCAATTTCAGACACAATATCAAATGAAGGCATCTGCTTCTCCTCAATTCATTTTGCCCCGATTATAGCACTGTGTGGCTGTACTGGTGGCGATTATTTTTACACTACGACTTTAGGATGTTCACCCAATAGCCAGTTTTCAATGTTATACTGCTTGCTCGCTCATACAGAAGTAGGATGTATTGTGACAAGGCGTGTTTATAAAACCCTATTAATTATCGCTTTAATTATTTTTACTTTGCTGGCTAAAGAAGCAACTTTTTCCCCTAAGCTTTTTCTTCATTTTGATAAAGTTGCACACTTTGCCGTTTTTTTTGTGCTAGCTTTTATATCTCATCATGCCTTTAACTTTAAGTTTTGGGTACACTTCTTATTGCTATCGCTATATGGTGCAGGTATTGAGTGGATGCAGCTTACACTGCCTAACCGTGTAGCCTCAACGACCGATTTTATTGCTGATATTGCCGGTGCGCTTAGTTACTTTGCACTGTATTACCTTTGGGATTACTGGCGCCGGGGGCGGCATGCCTAAGCTGTATATTGTCGGTGATGGTGCCATTGGATTATTGATGGCAAAGCACCTTAGCAAACAATTTGCTGTAACCTTGGTTACCCGTAAAGCTCACTCTGAACGCTACTACTATCACGGTGCAGGACATACACAGCCACTTGAGGTGGCAACTTGCCAACTGCAATCCATCGCCGATAACAGCATCGACCTGCTGCTCATGCCAGTGAAATCTTATCAAGCACAAGAAGCGTTTATGCAGTTTCTGCCCAAGCTCAGTGCCAATGCTAAGCTTATTATCAGTCATAATGGCATGTTGGATTGGCAAAGTGCCTTAGCGCAACTGCAGGGACAGCAATCGGCCTATTTTTTCAGTACTGCCATGGCTGGCTATAAAACCGCGCACACCGTGCATCATACCGGTCAAGGGGCTTCTTGGTTTGGGCCGCTCAATGACGCCGCAACAGACAACTATCAAGCCGTGTTTAGCCGTTTATTTAGCACCCTGGAACACGCCGAGCCTTGTGCTGATATTATGACTAAGCTGTGGCAAAAGTTAGCGGTGAATATTGCCATTAACCCGCTTTCTGCCCTAGCTCAGGTGAATAATGGTCAGTTACGTCAGCCTCAGTATAGTCGCCAGATTTTAGCGTTATTAAATGAAGTGCAAGTGGTGGCGGCAAGTTCAGGGGTCAACTTACCTTTAGCCGATATTTTACAGTTGGCCTACACCGTGATGGCGCAAACCGCGGCCAACTTTTCTTCCATGGCGCAAGATGTCGCCAAGCAGCGGCAAACTGAAATCGATGCCATGTGTGGCTTTATTGTCGCCAAAGCACAACAACAAGGTAACAGTGCCCCACAAAACGAAGCACTGTTACAGCAAGTGAGTGGTGAGCTTAAGGGCGATACACTTTAACGTTGGCGTGGCCATTCTCGTGCAAGATCAAGGCTTGCAACTGACTCATTACCCCTCGGGCACAATATAAGAAATACTCTTTATCTTGTGGTAAGTCGCCAAACTTGGTGGCCAGTCTAAAGAATGGTAGGTGGATCACTTCTGTGCCTTCTAACTCAAGGGGATTTGCGTCTTCTTCCTCTGGCGAACGAATATCCAATACCACAGCATTAGCCGGCAATTCACTGACCGATTCCGCCTCTTTGACTTCCTCTTTTGCTTCCACTTCAATATCACGTATAACTTTCACTGTGGCATTGCCAACCACAGTATCTAAAACATCAAAGTCGAATTTAGCTTCTTCGGCCTGAATTTTATCTAGCTGTGCTTTTACCGTAGGCTTTTTCGAGATCACGCCACAGTATTCTGGCATCGACTCCGCCATCTCATTGGTGCCAATGGCTCTGGCAATACGAATAATTTCTTCTTTATCGTGTTGAATAAGTGGGCGCAAAATCAGCATTTCGGTAACCCGGTCAATGACATTGAGGTTAGCTAGCGTCTGACTTGAGACCTGACCAATGCTTTCACCGGTGACAATCGCTGGGATCCCTAAGCGCTCCGCCACGGTTGCAGCTGCACGCATCATCATACGCTTAAGCACTACGCCCATCTGGCCGCTTTCAACGTTTTCGAGAATTTCAGCCACCACAGGTTCAAAGTCTACCGTAATAAACTTTACTTTATGGGTTGAGCTAAATTGCTTCCACAAATAATGACTAACTTGCTTTACGCCGATTTCATGGGCCGCACCACCTAAGTTAAAGAATAAAAAGTGAGTGCGGGCGCCTTTACGCATCATTTGATAGGTTGCCACTCCCGAGTCAAAACCACCCGAGATCAAAGAGAGTACATCTTCTTGAGTTGGCAGCGGGAAGCCACCTAAACCAAAATGTTGGTGACGGACGATGTAGGCTTTGTCGTCTTTAATTTCAATTTTAACGGTGACGTCGGGCTTTTTCAGTCGTACGCTGGCACCAGCTACGTGCTGATTCAGGCCCCCACCGACGTAACGCTCAACATCGCTGGAAGTAAAGTCATGCTTGCCCTGACGCTTTACACGCACACAAAAGGTTTTGCCGGTGATCAGCGGCTCAACTAAAGCAATGGTTTGTTGGTAAATATCGTCTAAGTTTTCGAACTGAGTTTCTTGTACCTCAATAAACTGCACAATACCGGGCGTGCGCTTAAGGTTATCGATAAGCGCTAAGCGCGTTTTCTCGTCATCCAACTGGCTCACAACTGAGATATTATCCCAGTTGTTTTTGACTTTTACTTTTTCGTCAACGCGCACCAGTAGCATTTTGATGTTCTTTTCTAGTACCTTGGTAAAACGCTTACGGACGGATTTGCTTTTAATTGCAATTTCAGGGTGCAATTTGACGATAAATTTCAACATACAAGTCACTCTAGTTGGTTCGATTGTCGGCTCGCGATAACACAGCTGCTAGCCATCAAAAGACAGCAACAACGCACACACAGACCGAAGGACAGTTCGGGCGCGCGAGTATAGCAAATTAGCGGGCGATTAGGAAATAAACAGTTTGTAGAGCCGCAAACGCGGCATGATTAATACCAATTCGCTTAATTAAGTGGTCTATTTGAGGCAAGAAAATTCTGTCGATAACTCCGCTCCCGCGTCCTGCTATCGCCCTGGTACCTACATCCATATAGGCAAGGCAAAAATTTTGCTATTTAGTTGTTCTAAATAAGAAATTTTTAACGCAGTTAGCGTCAAATTTGCTCCCTCAAATTGAGCAAGTATTAATGTGGATTGGTATAACTAGGCAATACTGGGTAGGCTGGTTTCTGCTAAATTTTGGTAATGTGCTTGCAAACGCGCAATTTCAGGCGCACTAGATGGCGTGGCGTAGGGCTTAAACAACATTAATACTTTGACGATGCCATTGTATATGTCTTGCTGCTCCAGCACTCCAGTCATTCTGCGCGCTTTTACGTAAGGTGTCCAAAAACTTACGGTCATTTTCAGCATATGCGCCACTTCCGTGGCATCGGCATCGGAGATGGCGATAATATCACTGCCTCTAAGACCTAGAACCACCGCTTTAACCTGCTCCAATAACCTCGCTTGGAAAGCGATATATTGTTTTTTTAGCTCTTCATCACGGGCCAGAATGTCGGTGAGGTTGTCGTAAAAAAAGTGGTAACGCCACATTAAATCGAATAAAGAGTCGAGGTATTGCGTGAGCTGCTCTAACGCACCTTGCTGCTGCGCCATTGGCTTAAAGTGCTCATTCAAATGCTCACTGTAGAGTGAAAAAATCTGGCGAATGATGTCTTCTTTGTTTTTAAAGTGATAATACAAATTACCAGGGCTTATCCCCAAACTCGACGCGATATGATTGGTGGTAATCGCTCGCTCTCCATGCAGATTAAATAACGCGATACTGGTGCGGATGATTTTTTCCTTGGTATTCATTGCGATTCTCTATTGCTGTTGGTTTGATGACACACTGATGCTGCAGAGCCCTTGACTGGGCAAGCGTTGGAACTAGGCTTCAAAATAACACTAAACACGATGGGATATAAGCGTAAGTCTGACAAAGCTGACCAGTGTTTTTTGAAAAAAACCTTGTTACCATACAAAAAAATTCCAACAAAGAAATTGATATGAAGGTTGTTGCTCTATACCCAGGTACATTTGATCCGCTCACCAATGGCCATGAGGACTTGATCAAACGCGCAGCAAAAATGTTTGATACCGTTATTTTAGCGATTGCGCATAACCCAAGTAAACAACCCTGCTTTGATTTAAAGCAGCGCGTTGCCCTAGCTGAAGAAATTTTACAGCCGCTAAAAAACGTCAAAGTCATCGGTTTCTCGGGATTGCTCGTCGATCTGGCGAAACAACAAAAAGCCAATGTGTTGATCCGCGGTATTCGCGCGGTATCCGATTTTGACTACGAGTTTCAGCTGGCCAATATGAATCGCCGCCTTCACCCCGATTTAGAAAGCGTGTTTTTGACGCCTTCTGAACGTAACTCGTTTATATCGTCCACCTTGGTAAAAGAAGTCGCCATGCATAACGGCGATGTCAGTGAATTTGTCCACCCATTGGTGGCACGCGCCCTAGAGGAAAAACTACACGGATGAAAAAGCTACTACTCCCCCTTGCCACCTTATTAAGCGCACAGGTGCACGCTTCACCATGGATAGACGTGACACAAAGCGAAATCAAGCACAGTATCGATATGCTGGTTGCTGAGAGGGTGATTAACCGCCCTGTAAATCAATATCCACTGCTGTGGAGTGGCATCGTCAATGATTTGGCGGCCATAGAGGAACAAACTCTGTCGCCATCAGCCAGTTTTGCGCTAGCGCATCTGCGTCACGCCTTAAAGCAAGCCAAGCGCGGCCACTACAGCAGCGTAAAAGCACACTTTAATGGCGCTGATGTGCGCAGCAATGGTTTTGGTGAGCGACGCCAACAACGTTCTGGTATCAAAGGTTTTGGTGTTATTACTGGTGATTCGGTGAGTGCCAAGGTGGCCGTAAATTACGCCGACGATAGCCAAGATGGTAAACAGATCAATCACCACGGCAGTCACCTTGCGGTCCTATTTGGTAACTGGTCTTTAAGTGCTGAACGCTTAAGCTACTGGTGGGGGCCAGGTAACGAGAACGCATTATTGCTGTCTAATAATGCTGCGCCCATGACAGCCGTACGCTTGAGCCGCGCAAATAATAACTACAGTGGTCCCAGCTTTCTGTCGTTTATTGGGCCTTGGCAGGTCAATGCCATGATGGCGAAACAGCGCCCCTCTTTAAGCAGTAATAAAAATGGTGATTTTTGGGGCTTTCGCGCCGCGGCTTTTCCAGTTCCGGGTTTAGAACTTGGATTTAGCACCAGCTACAGCGACTTTGTCTATCAACAAACGAGCTCAGACACCGAACAACACCAGCAACGCTTAACCAGTATCGATGCTAAATATTCCACTCGACTGGCCAGTCGCCCTATTGCTTTGTACGCGGAAGTCGCTGGCAGTAATGACAGTGGCGCACTACCACAAGCTCCCATGTTTACCTTGGGTATGGAAAGCTTTTGGGGCAGCCATAATTACCGCTTAAAAGGCTTCTTTGAGTACTCTGATACAACTATCGATTGCCAAGATGAAACCACGGTTAGCTTGTGTCCACGTGATAACAGCCTCGACAGTAACGGCTACCGCGAGCGTGATTTATGGTTAGGAGCCAGTATGGGCCTGGCAGCTAAAAGCTACACCCTAGGCGTTGATTATTTTAGTACTCAAGGCGTTGGTGCCTATGCCAAGCTAAAACGTGTTGAGTTTGAAGACCAAGACGCCCAGCGTGATCAACTAGAATTTGGTTATCAACGTGGTGTATTTGGGCTGTTGGCGAAAGCCGGAGTGATTGCTTGGCAACAGCAATCGCAAAGCGAGGATGACACCCACGCAGCACTTACGATGAGCCTGGAGTATCAGTTTTAACGAGCGGCCAACGCCGCTCTTTTATCATGGCGTAAAAGCCCAAGAAGTCTTTTCTTGTTAGTAGCGCCACAACCAGCATCATGTCCATAGTATTGATGCCATATTGATAGAGCATAACTACCCAATCGCGATAGCCTTTATCTTGGAGGTAAAAATAATAATACAGCTCAAATAATAGCAGGCTGTATAAGGCACTATTGACCACTAAGACTAGTATCACATAGGCATTGCTAACTTTATCAGCTCGAGCCACTAGCTTGCGGCTAAAACGAATCACTAGCGCTAAAGTCACCAGATCCATCAGTAAATAAATAAGATAGAAGATACCGCCATACATAACACTGAGCATATTTAGCTTTGCTAGTATGGGGTGGACAAAGATAGTTAAGCTGTAAGAAACGGTCACAAGCGCCGTAAGCTTTAAGGCATCAACACAGTCATCACCACTGGTATACTTTACCCAGTAATACAACGACGTAAGCAATAGCAGCCATATTTGCAGATTAGCCAGCGACAGTGATACATCAAATGACAACAAAACTTACCCTCTCTCTAGCTTGGGGCCATCATTCTATTAACTGTGTATCTAATCCTTAGAAAATCTTTATTAAGTAGTAATGCCGCAACCATTATAAAGTCGACGATAACGACAGTGTATGAATAAAAGTACCAAAGGAACCATGGTTCATTGTTTTTTAGTAGAAAGGTGTCTACAAACATTGCAAAGAAGAGGCTGGTATTGATAGCTAACCCAGCAAAAACATACACTGCCCCAGTCTCAACATCATCATTTTTTCTAAACCAATTAGTCATCAAAATAACTAGAACCAAAGTTACCAAATCAAACAAAGAAAAAATTCCAAATATGATAGATGGGTTTTCATATGACATCATGAGCATGTCACTTGTAAAATATGAAATGAAAAGAATCAATGCACAAGAGAAAAGCTGGGGGGTTCTTTTGAGCTTTAGATAGTTAAAGAAAAAGTGAAGTAATGTAGCCATTAAGAAGCCCCAGATAACTAAGGCTCCAATACTCATACCAAAAATGTCATATACAAACATTACATATCATATTGGTCAGGATGCTAGTCTTTTTCTCTATCTCTAGGAACGTAGCCACTACCACGAGCACCTGATACCATCTCTAGGTTACTTTTAGTTAGGATAACCTTACCAGAAAGCGACTTAGCTTGACCAGCGGTTTTCGCTGTACTCTTTTTAGATAAAATTTTATTTAGCATTGTGTTTCCCTCAATAAAGTGACTGACTACGCGAAAGTAGTCCTTTAAATTAACGAGGAATTTATTAGCACACCCTATGCCAACTTTCTCTCCACCTTTTAAAAATATAAAAAAGCGCCAAGTTGGCGCTTTATGTGGTTTAAAAACAATTCAATCAGGCAACAAACTTACACGGAATTTTAAGACTAACAACTTGATTAATAACAAAATCCATTGCTACTTCATCGCAATTATCTTTTCTTAAGCAGAGCTCACAATCTTTCATCACTTTTTCCGGCAGGCTATCCTTGCTGCAGTTGCTAAATCCTTGCTTAGTGAAAAAGCCTGGTACCCGAGTGAGCACAATCACGCGGTTCAGTGCCAATTTTTTGGCTTTGATGAGCAAATGCTCTACCAGCAGCTGTCCCTGGCCTTTCGCTTCACTCTTAGGGTCGACCCCAAGGGAGCGGATCTCGGCAAGACCAGTGTCATAAATGTACAAAGAGGCGCAGCCAGTTACCTTGCCATCCACTTCGGTGACAGCAAACTCATTAATGCTGTGGATCATATCGCTTTTGGCGCGCGGAAGGTTCTCCCCGACCCGAGCCCAGTATTGGATCAGCTCGGCAATGGCCTCCACGTCGTCAAGATTGGCATCCCGTACTAGAATTTTATGCTTTTTTTTTGCCGTTTTAATGGCCTGAGTAACCTGCGGCAAAGAGGTGCCCCCCAATGCCTTGCGAGCGGCAATACAAGCGTCGATTTCTAATACCGGATAAACATCAGCGGCAATCACCGGGCTCACCTGTTGAAACTCTGCCAAGCTTAACTCCTCAAGATTGACTCCTTTGCTAATGGCCAACTGCACCAGCTCACCCACAATATGGTGGCCTTCTCGAAACGGTACTCCTTTTGCCACTAAATAATCGGCCAGCTCAGTGGCGTTAGCGTGTCCACCTTTGGCAGCAGCTAAGGTTTTTTCAGCGTTAACTTTAATGCCTTTGGCACACGCCTCAGCCATATGAATACAGGCTAGCCAGGTAGGCATAGCATCAAACAAGCCTTCTTTATCCTCTTGCATGTCTTTATTGTAAGCCAGTGGCAGTGCTTTTAGCGTCATCATCATGGCGCTAAAGGCGCCAAACACCCGGCCGGTTTTGCCTCGGATCAGCTCTAAAGCATCGGGGTTTTTCTTTTGTGGCATCAGCGAAGAGCCAGAAGTGACGCTATCAGCCAACTCAATAAAATCCGATTCGCCGGAGTTATAAAAAACTAAGTCTTCAGCAAAACGGGATAAATGCATCATGGAAATTGAGGCACAGCTTAACAATTCGACAACAAAATCACGATCTGAGACAGCATCTAGGCTATTGCGCGAAGCACATTGAAATCCTAAATCGGCAGCTAGTTTTTCTCGGTCAATAGCATAGGCGGTGCCAGCAAGCGCCCCTGACCCCAATGGGCAAACATTTAATCGTGTCAGGGCATCATTTAAACGTGACTCATCCCGCTCTAGCATTTCCACATACGCCATACACCAATGACTAAACAACACCGGCTGAGCACGTTGCAGATGGGTATAGCCTGGTAAAATCGTGCCTAACTCCCGCTCAGCTAGTTGCACTAGTGCTTGCTTCAAACTCGCTAAAGCACCCAGCAGTTGTTGCGCTGTTTTCCGGCTCCAAAGCCGAAAGTCAGTAGCCACTTGGTCGTTTCGGCTGCGACCGGTATGCAGTTTTTTACCTAAATCACCGACTTTTTCTATCAGCTTTACTTCAACATAAGAGTGAATATCCTCATACCCAGCGCTCGCCACTTTCTGTGGCTTAGCGATGACTTCATCTAATAGTTGCTGCAAAGCCCCAGTGAGTGTTTGGTGCTCCGACTCGGTTAATACGTCAACTTGACGCAGTGCCCCTGCCCAAGCAATTGAGCCAATAATATCTTGCTCAGCCAGCTGGTAGTCGAAGGGTAACGAATCATTAAATTGTTTAAATGCCTCATCTGGACCAGATGAAAAACGGCCGCCCCATAATGCCATTTTATCCTCCTACCTTAAGATTGCTGTTGCTTGTTCAGTGCCGCAATGCGGCTGGAAAGCGAGAATAACCGAATAAAGCCCTCAGCATGAGATTGGTCATAGACATCATCCTCACCAAAGGTCGCAAAGTCTTCACTGTATAAGCTGTTAATCGATTGCTTTTTCACAGCCTGCACTTGGCCTTTATAGAGCTTCAGTACCACCTCGCCAGTGGCTTGCGTAGCGAGGGACTCTGCCGCCGCTAAAATAGAGTCTTTCAGTGGCGTAAACCAACGGCCATCGTAAACCAGGTGAGCAAACTCACTGCTTAATGACTCTTTCCATTTGCGACACGACTTATCTAAAATCAGCTCATCAATGGCTTGTAATGCCGCCATCATGACGGTGCCACCAGGGGTTTCATAACAGCCCCGAGACTTCATTCCCACCAGTCTGTTTTCAACAATATCGACGCGTCCAACACCATGAGGTGCCGCTAACTCATTAAGCTTTAATAAACATTGATACGGCGTATATTGCTCACCATTAATGGCAATGATTTCACCTTTTTCAATCACCACTGAAACGTATTCAGGTTGATCCGGCGCCGCTTCTGGCGAATTGGTCATCGTCCACACTTGTTCGCTGGGTTCGTTCCAAGGGTCTTCGAGTTCTCCGCCTTCATGGGAGATGTGCCAAGCATTGGCATCACGGCTATAAATTTTGGTTGCTGACGCCGCACAAGGAATGTCGCGTTCTGCCAAATAGGCCAACAACGACTCCCGGCTGGTTAATGACCATTCACGCCAAGGAGCAATTACTTTTAAGTCCGGCGCAAGTGCCGAAAAACAAGACTCAAACCGCACTTGATCATTGCCCTTGCCGGTACAGCCATGAGATAAGGCATCGGCCCCTACTTTTCTGGCTATTTCGACTTGCGCTTTGGCGATGATGGGCCGTGCCATTGAGGTGCCCAGTAAATAGGTGCCCTCATACACCGCGCCGGTTTTTAACGTCGGATAAATGTAATCGCTTACCATTTGCTCTTTCAGGTCAACGATATAACACTCGCTGGCGCCCGAGGCGATGGCTTTTTCTTCCACCCCAGCCAGCTCCTCTTCGCCTTGGCCAACATCGGCCACAAATGCCACCACTTCACATTCATAGTTTTCTTTTAACCATGGCACAATGGCTGATGTGTCAAGTCCACCAGAGTAAGCCAGTACCACTTTATTAATTTTGCTCATGTGTTTACCTCAAACGTAATCTTGGTTTAACAGCGATACCAGCAATGCATTTTGCGCATGCATGCGGTTTTCGGCTTGTTGGATAATTTTTGACTTAGGCCCATCCATGACTTCAGAGGTGATCTCAAATTCACGGTGGGCTGGCTGACAGTGCAATATGGTTTGCGCACCACTAGCATCCACCAGCTGCTGATTTATTTGGTAGGGCATAAAGGTATCTTTCACCTGCTCCAGTGGCGTTTGGTCGCCCATGGATACCCAGGTATCGGCATACAGCACATTAGCACCTGCCGCTGCTTCCACTCGATCGCTCACCAGCACAGACGCGCCATTCACTGCGGCAATTTGCTCCGCTTGCTTAACAATTTGAGCATCTGGCGAGTGCCCTTTAGGGCAAACGGCAACAAAGTCAGTGCCAAGAGTTGCTGCCAGTAGCATTAATGAGTGGGTGACATTATTGCCTTCACCTAAATAGGCAATTTTAATTTCACTGACGTCTTCATAACTTTCCGACAAGGTAAGGAAGTCTGCCAACGCTTGGCATGGGTGATATAAGTCACACAAACTGTTTACCACAGGAACACTGGAAAACTCCGCCAAGGTCGCCAAAGTTTGATGCTGATTGACACGGGCCACAATGGCATCGGCCCACGTGGAAATGTTCAAGGCAAAGTCTTTCACCGACTCTCGCGTGCCCATGGCGCCATTTTGTTGGTCTAAATAAACCGCATGGCCACCGAGTTTGTGAATACCAATGTCAAACGACAGTCGCGTTCTTAAGCTCGGCTTTTCAAATAAAGTGACTACCGACTTGCCCGCTAAGGCTTGACTGTATTCCTGTGGTTGATTTTTGATGTTTTTGGCAAGCGCGAGCAGCGCCAACACCTTGCTTTGGTCTAATTCAAGACCCGTTAAAAATTGTCCTGTCATGATCTTTCCTACGGCTGAATTTGGGTACCGACAT
The DNA here is from genome assembly GCF_048515945.1 of Pseudoalteromonas 'SMAR'. Taxonomy (NCBI): domain Bacteria; kingdom Pseudomonadati; phylum Pseudomonadota; class Gammaproteobacteria; order Alteromonadales; family Pseudoalteromonadaceae; genus Pseudoalteromonas; species Pseudoalteromonas 'SMAR'. Next base: position 33,746 of record NZ_JBLWMW010000002.1, on the reverse strand, counting down.
GCTCACCATTGAGCAGTGCCACTAAGTTCTCAGGCTTTTTCCAGCTTGAGATGTACACCCCTCGTCGTAAGTGTTGGGCAGCGTGAAGACTGGTCTTAACTTTGACCTCCATCCCGCCCACAATGACCTTTTCAGTGATCAGCTGTTGTATTTGCTCGCCATCAAGCAGGGTTAGTGGCTGCTTATCGCCGTCGAGCACCGCCGCGACATCCGTCATAAAGATAAGCTCTGCGCCGAGTTTACTGGCAATCGCGGCGGCGGCTTCGTCGGCATTAACGTTATATAAGTTACCATCAGCGCCAATCCCCACCGAACTCACCACCGGTAAGCGGTCGTATTCCAAAATAGGCGCTAGCATACCGCCCTCATGGGCTTGGCAACTGCCTACCCGGCCTAATGCTTTGAGTTTCTGCTGGGTGCTAAAGCCGGCATCGTAAAGACACAACCCCACCGGGCTGAGGCCTGCGGTGATGGCTTCAGCCATCAGTTGTTTGTTAGCACATCCTGCCAAAGCGCCAACAATATAAGGCATTTGCTCTTGCGGACTGATCCGCAAACCTTGGTGTTTGGCAGTAGCAAAACCGGCGTCCGCAAGCCATTTATCCACTAAGGCGCCACCGCCATGCACAATGACAAACTGTTTACTTGGGTCTTGCTGTTGAATTTCTTTCATCGCCACAAATACGGCATTGGCTGCGCCGCTGTGATTGAGTACCGCGCCGCCCAGTTTAATTACCCATGTTTGTTTGCTCATTGTGCTACTCCCAACCCTTCAAAATGCGCCATGCCGGCAGCAAGATTCATACATTGCAGCGCTTGACCCGCAGCGCCTTTAAGTAGATTGTCTATGGCTGCCACTACAATCAACTGCTGCTCCTGCTGTTGCCAACCGATATCAACAAAGGGCTGCCCGGCGACACTTTTAATGCTTGGCATGGCAGCGCCCTTTAAGCGGATCAATGGCTCGTCTGCTAGCACTTGGTAGGCCTCAGTAACCTGCTCTGGCGTTACTTGTGGCTGCAACTGCACATACATGGTGGCCAAAATACCGCGCTTAAAATTGCCTAAATGCGGGGTAAAGAGCACCGGATGATCCAGATACTTTTCAATTTCTGGACTATGGCGGTGGTTAAATAGCCCGTAAGGCGCTAACGAAACTTCACAAAAGTGACTGCCGAGGTTGGCTTTTCTGCCCGCCCCAGTCACCCCAGAAACGGCATTAATAATGATTTTTTGCTCAGCAAGTAAACCTGCTTGCTGCAGTGGTTTTAAGGCGTTTAATGCGGCTGTTGGGTAGCATCCAGGCACTGCTATCAGCTGGGCATCGTGCAGAGAATCGGCATACCATTCTGCCAAGCCATATTTAGCTTGCTGCAGCCATTCTATTTGAGGATGAGAAAATCCGTAGTAGTCTTGGTAATCACTGTTGCTCGACAACCTAAAGCCGCCTGATAAATCAAATACCCGCTTGCCCATAGCAAGAAACTTTGCTGCCAACTCAACACTAACGTGGTGATCCGTACACAAGCACACGTAATCGCTGTGTTGCTCAATGTCTTCGTAGGCCTCGGCCGTAAGCGGCTGCAATTCAATGTCTAACAAACCACTGTGTTCGGGGTAAAGCTCGCTTAATAGCTTATGCTGATCTAGGCTTTGCGCAGAGACAAAGCACGCCTTAAGCGTTAACTTGGGATGGTTAGCAACCAGCTTGGCAAGCTCTACGCCACTGTAGCCACTAGCTCCGATTATAGATACATTCAACATGGTGTTCTCAAAAGTCGTCAATCAATACTTGGGGTTATGCTCATTTGTTGAAGTTAAATCGTCGCATTGCCATTCCAATATAATTATGCTGAAAAAGTGAATTGATATTCACTGTAAACACCTTTATATTTTTATGCAAGAACTTTGAATAAATATTTTAGGATTTTTTATGAAATTACCTTCGTTCATGGCGATGTATCAGCATTTGATCGCCTCTCCTTCTATCAGCGCCATGGAAAGCCACCTAAATATGTCTAATCGCGGTGTTATTGAGTTACTGGCAAAGTGGTGTGAGTCCTTGGGGTTTAGCGTAGAAGTAGAGCCACTGCAAAATGATAAAGATAAGTTTAATTTAATCGCCAAGCGCGGTGAAGGTAAGGGAGGGTTAATGTTAGCCGGCCATACCGATACGGTGCCATTTGATGACAGCCGTTGGCAGTTTGACCCGTTTAAACTCACTGAGCAAGACAACAAAATACATGGCCTTGGCAGTATTGATATGAAAGGCTTCTTTGCCTTTGTCTTACAGGCTATTGCGGAACTGGATGAACAAAAGCAAAGCGCTCCGCTCATCATCCTGGCCACCGCCGATGAGGAAACCACCATGGCTGGGGCACAGCAGGTGGCAAAGCATCCTAACTTAACACCGGCGCGCTGTATTATTGGTGAGCCCACCGATATGACCCCAGTCTTTACCCACAAGGGCCATATGACTTCGGCGCTTCGGGTGGTTGGGCGCTCCGGTCACAGCTCAGATCCAGCACGTGGCCTCAATGCCATTGAAGTAATGCACCAAGTCATTACTCAGCTGTTACAATTACGAGAGGAGTTAAAGAATAAATATTCAGTTCCTCATTTTGCAATTCCGTATCCCACACTGAACCTTGGGCATATTCATGGTGGCGATAATGCCAACCGTATTTGCGGCTGTTGTGAACTGCACATGGACATGCGCCCGCTGCCCGGTCTCAGCGTTAAAGAATTGCAGGCCATGCTACTCCAGGCGGTTGCCCCCATCAACGCACAATACCCAAACAGTGTTTCTGTGGTTGATATGCATGAACCTATCCCCGCCTTTACCGGCTCGACGGATTCTGCGTTAGTAAAAATGGCGGAGCGCCTCTCTGGTGAAGCCGCTATTGCGGTTAATTACTGCACTGAAGCGCCGTTTTTACAGCAGCTGGGGTGTGAAACCATTGTAATGGGACCCGGTTCAATCAATCAGGCGCATCAGCCCAATGAGTTTCTTGATATGACAAAAATAAAACCGAGCCAAGGGATTATAAAGTCAATTATTGCTGAGAACTGTTTTCAATAAGCGACTCATTGTCGTGGCATCCAGGTTGGCCACAGAGAATAATAGATAGTGCCATCAAAGGTTGAGTTATCCTAAGCAGCAAAAACAGATCTGTGTTCAGCCACTAACAGCTCTGGTCAGGGCTGAACACAAGTGCGTTAAGCGGCTAAATAGGCGAGCCTGGTGGCATTGCCAGTGGTTTGAACGAACCAGACCACTTTCCTGTTGCCAGGTATTGGCTGATCTTTTCTGCTAGCATATGCTCAAATGCGCCGCTCAGCTCCACATCACTGAATACCGATGCCTGATTAAAGTCTTTGGCTACCTGAGCAAGGTAGTAGCGCGCTTCGGCCTGTAGCTCTGGCGCCAGTTGAGTGTCTTGGCTTAACGCAACCAGTTTATTAACGGTTAAGTACTGCACTCGCTGACTCAGCTTACGCGTAATACCATCCGCTTTACTGACTTTAAATACTTGTTTATATAACGCATTTAACAAGTCTGTCGTGCCAAGGTGCTGCTGATTCCGGGCGTGCTGCTGGGCCAAGCGATTTAAACGCTGTGGATTAAGCAGCAAGTTCAGGCTATGGGCGGTGGCAACCTCTGGCAAGGCCATGGCGTCTAAAGTTGGTCCTGTGCGGCCTTTAATGCTTTCACGGGTTTTATACTCGCCATAGGCTTTCGGTGGAATAAGCGTCAGAATAGACTCAGGGATCTGCAACGACTCAGGTTGTAGGGTATGTAACACGGCATTTAGCGCTTGTTGTTGCACTTCCTTATTGACCACTTGCGCCCCTTTTACAGCATCATCTCCGCGCACTTCGTAGTCATAGTCAACGCCAGCTACTAACTTAACTGCCGCCTCCACTTGATAACGGTGGAATAAGTACAGCGGCACCAGTTTTTCTTCTAGCTGTGATAACGCCACGCCTTTTTTAATACTCTTAATCCCAAAATCAGCCAATGCTTGCTTACGAATATCCAGTACTCGTAGCAGCTCTTGTGCAGGATCACTGCCATTATCCCATAGGTGAGCCGTTGGGTGGGCGCCACTTTGCGGCCGCGCATCGGCATCAGAAATAAACTCCAATCCCAGCGCTTTATTTTCCGCTAAGATTGCAGCAAGTGCCTCGTGCTCTTCGGTTTGATTGAAGTCACTGTAGCCATACTTAATCACTTGGGTGTCCCAAGCGCCCATGCCTTTGGCGTAGCCCGAGGTAATATCAAGCTTGCCTTGGTCATCAAAGCCAACCAAAGGATGTGGATAGTCCATCACCGAGGCTCGCTGTTTTGCTGAGGCTGAAAAGTTATGGGCAATACCTAGGGTATGGCCAATTTCATGAGCACTGAGTTGGCGAATGCGATCCAGCGCCATTTCATGTAATTGCGTGGTGATCTCATTGCCCTCAACAAAGGGCGAAGCGAGCGCTTCGGCAATCAGAATATCTTGGCGCACACGTAAAGAGCCTAAAGTGACATGCCCTTTAATGATTTCACCGGTGCGAGGATCGATAACAGAAGAGCCATAAGACCAGCCACGAGTGGCACGGTGCACCCATTGGATAACATTGTAGCGCACGTCCATAGGATCGGCGTGTTCGGGTAACATTTTCACTTGAAAGGCATTTTTATACCCTGCCGCCTCAAAGGCTTGGTTCCACCATTTTGCGCCATCTAAAAGCGCGGTTTTTACTGGCTCTGGAACGCCAGGATCCAAATAATACACAATCGGCTCAACCGCTTCAGACAGGTCGGCTTCTGGATCTTTTTTACTCAATCGATGACGTGGAATGTAGCGAACCAACATCGACTCACCTAATGGCGCAGAGTAATCTTTATGTTCAATGCTCCAATAACCCGATTGCGGATGAAAAGCACGCGGTTGGTAGTTGTCATCTGGCAGTTGAATTAATGAGTGGTGTTGGTGCACAGTGATGGCATAAGGGTCAGCACTGACCTGGCGCACATATTCACCGGGCTTGCTGCCTTTAAACGTGAGTACCGCCTCCAGTTCGGTGTTTTCTACAAAGGCTTTGGTGCGCGGCATAAACACCGCACTGCGACTGCCATCTAGGCTGTAACTACCTTGTTTGCGGCTAGCCAACGTGCGTGAAACCCCATGGACATCGCTAAGCAAGTAAGGCGTGTAGTCCACCAACACGCTGTCTTCGTCTGCAGCCACCACCTTAAAGCCATGCAGGATACTAGAGGCAAATGCTTCTTTCACACTTTGCTGCTCTGCTGCATTATCGGCGCTGGCACGGTAATAGGTATTGATGGCACGCAACATGACTTTGTCGCCAAAGCGCTCAAACTGTACTAAGTGAGTACCACCTAACTGACCACGGTCAAGGCCAATGTCATTCGAACCCACGCCATACGGCAGGCTATGCTGCAGTAAGAAAGGCGTATCTAGCTTATCGATATCTAGGTATAACTTGCCGGTGGTGGCATCGCTGTAGAAGCTATAAAAGCCGGGATGATAATTAAAACTGTCAGTAAATTCGTCAATTGACTTAATTGCTGCCTGTGCTTGAGTTATCATACACAGTAACAAAGTCAAAACAGTGTGAGTGAAACACGTTATTTTTCTCATAGCTGCCTTTGTTATTTATGGTTTTGGAAGTCTTAACCCCTAGTTGTATACGAAATTGTATACAATTTACAGTCTTTCAAGACAAATTACAGCGCAGTTTATAGCGCCTCTCACATTCATTAAAGCTATAAACATAAGGTAATCAGGATTTAAAAAATGCGTAGACTCCCTCCGGTGTTAATTGAAGATGGTTGTTCTCGAGAGTTAGTATCGTTAATTCGAACCATTCTCGCGGCCTGTAAAGAAATATCGTTCCGCGTTGGCCAAGGTGCTCTGTCTGGTGTACTCGGCTCGACCCTAGATGAAAATATTCAGGGCGAAACGCAAAAGAAACTCGATGTACTGTCTAACCAATTACTCAAAGATATTTTGTTGGAATCGGGTTATGTCAAAGCCATTGCTTCTGAAGAGGAAGATTTTACCGTTGCCGGTAACCCCAATGCCAAGTATATCGTCGCCTTTGACCCACTAGATGGCTCATCTAATACTGATATTAACTCACTGGTAGGTACCATTTTCTCAATTATGGAAGCACCTGAGGGTTCTGATCCCAGCGATCCGAGCATCTTTATGCAGCCGGGCCATCAGCAAGTCGCTGCCGGTTATGTCTTATATGGGCCGTCCACCACGCTGGCACTCGCCACTGGTAAAGGCACACGTATTTTCACACTCGATAAGACCCATGGCAGCTTCTTATTAACTCAAGAGTTTGCCAAAATTCCAGAAGACACCAAAGAGTTTGCTATTAATGCCTCTAATCAGCGCCACTGGCTCCCTGAAATGCAAACTTACATCAATGACTTACTTGCTGGTGAAACGGGCCCACGAGGGAAAAACTTTAACATGCGCTGGATTGCCGCCATGGTCGGTGACGTGCATCGGGTATTATGTCGTGGCGGGTTATTTACCTACCCAGAAGACCAAAAAGATCCAAACAAGCCATTTAAGCTACGTTTACTCTATGAAGCCAATCCCATGGCGATGTTGGTTGAACAAGCTGGCGGCGCGGCGCACACGGGTCGCGAACGAATTTTAGCTATTCAGCCTAAAGAGATCCACCAACGTGTCGGGGTGATCTTAGGCTCTAAAAACGAGGTGGAAACCTGTTTAAGCTATTTAAAATAGTTAAGTAATTTAGGCCACAAAAAAGGTGCTGTAACAGCACCTTTTTTTGTTTTTAGCACTATTAGCTCTGCTCCACAGCAACATTGGGGTCGCTTCCCCACTCGCTCCACGAACCGTCATAGACCGACACCTGTTGATAACCTAGCTCGTGAGCCACCAAGGCTAAAATACAAGCGGTTACCCCAGAGCCACAGGAAAATATTAAGGGCTGTGATAGTTCTGCTACACGCGCTGCAAATAGCTTGCTCAGCTCGGCTTTAGGCTTAAACAAGCCTTGCTCATCCAGTAGCTCAGTGTAAGGTAAGTTAAGGCTTTTAGGGATATGGCCGCTGCGCATGTCTTCACGTGGTTCATCACCAATACCGGCGAAACGTGACGCGCCTCTGGCATCCAGCACAGTGGCTTTTTCGCTTGCTAAATTTTCGATTACGGCTTGCTTATCTACAAAGCCTACAACGTTACTGTTGGCGGTAAAGTTACCCACCGCAGTTGTCTGGGCATAACTTTGTGTCACATCAAAACCACAGCGCTGCCATGCAGGAAGCCCACCATCAAGCACATAAACACGCTTATGCCCCATGGCTTTTAACATATACCAAGCCCGTGCAGCACTGAACATGCCTTTATCATCGTAAGCCACCAGTACGTCTTCGTTGTTAATCCCTAGCTGGCGCATCTCAGCTTGGAACTGGGCTGCACTACAACAGCTATTTGGCAGATCACTATCGGCAGCCGATAACGCATGACTAATGTCAAACCGCAGTGCTCCTGGGATCACCGCTTCTGCTTTATAAGGCCCAGGTAAACCCGGCTTGACGATCCCGGCGTCAAGCACTTTAACCGTGGCTAAATGTTCGTGGAGCCATTGGCTATCGACGACCTGCTGCATTTAGTTATCCTGTGGCTGTCTGACTACTTCAATAATTTCTGTGGTCGAAATGGAAGGCGTGCGCTGTAAATACACCACATCGCAAAACGCCTTATACTGATCAAATTTACCTTGCCAATCATCACCCATGACCAGCACATCTGCTTGACTATCACGTATATATTGCTCTTTAAGCTCCAGCGACTCTTCCACAAAGACTTCATCAACAAAGCGCAGTGAGCTGATGATTTTGACTCTTTCTGCTAAAGAGTAAACGGGATTGCGGCCTTTTTTGGCATAGTTCAATTCATCGGAGGAGATCCCCACAATAAGGTGATCGCCCAATGCTTTTGCGCGCTCTAAAATATTGACGTGTCCGACATGGAAAATATCGAACGTGCCAAAGGTGATGACTTTTTTCACAATGACTCTCTTTTGATTGCTTGCAATGCTGAAGCTGGTACTTTGAGACGAACCTCGATAGACAATACAGCGTTTTGCATGACCGTTTTATTACAGTCAGGTTACCGAAAATCCCATAAAATTTCAGTAATTTTGTCTATTAGGTAACAAAATTGATTGTATTTTATTCTCTCTACTCTGTACCTACAAAGATATGGTAAAAGATGAAATAATAAGCTATCAGCTTTGTTTGGATAAAGACTATGACCGCACCTGTTTTTGTTATTAATATGGAAACTTGCAAGGAACGCTTTGACGCCACGTATGAACGGCTCATGCAAAGCCAAGTGGTCGCGACACGCTTTAACGCCACCGTTGGTAAGGCATTAACATCAGAAGAATTATCTCACTGGTATGATGCTGCAGCGAACCGACGGTATTACCACCGTGATCTGACTCTCGGTGAGGTTGGTTGCTACATTAGCCATATGAGAGTCTGGCAGAAAGTAGTAGAAGAAAGCATACCTTACGCTATAGTTCTTGAAGATGATTTACATATTGAACCAAGCTTTACCACGATACTAAATCAGATAGAACAACTCTCAAACTGGGATATGATTAAATTATCTGATAATCGCGCCAACCCATTTTTCCAACAGCAGCCATTGGACGAGGGGTTCACCCTAGGCAATTACCGCAAAGTACCTAATGGTACTCAAGGCTATGCTATCAGCTTATCAGGGGCAAAAAAGCTACTGCAAAGAAAACCATTTTTCCGTCCTGTGGACGTTGATATTCAATTCCATAGCGAAGTTAACCTAAACCTATTAGGCATAAAGCCTTATGCCATTTCTGAAGATCTGGGCTTTGAAAGTGAAATTAGTAAACTCAATAAGGGCAAGCACAGTAATCGCAGCACTTTTTTGCGCAACCTAAAGCACCGCATCAGAATGTATTTAGAGAGAAAGAAAACATCGGGGCAGTTGCCAAGCTAAGCCGCTCGCGGCTCAAAATAACGCAACAACCTGCTATTGGTGTGACATAAGCGCTGCGTAAGCAACCTTAGATATTGATGATGTTTTCACGCATAGGCGCCATACGTGCCAAGATCTGATTTTGAACGGGGTGGCTAATACCCACCTCGTTCATGGCATTTATCAATAGATCCACCACTTTATTAAAGTCTTTCTCGTCGATGTTCATGCCTGTGTGAATTTGCACCATAGTATCCCCTTGATACTCGCACGGGCCATCGAGGGTATCGCATAAATGGGCTAAAAAGCCGCGGCGAAAGTGGCTGACGTTAGAGGCTTTAAAATAGGGCAGTATATCGCGGTCGTTACCGATTTCTTTTATAAATGCATCCACCAGCTGCTCTGCACCAGCTTGCCCGCCTATTTGCGCATAGAGGCTGCGATTATCAGCAACGCTGCTACACCCAGCAGCGAGTAAAAAGCCAACGGCCATCATAGAAAAATATAAGCGCTTCATTTAAAAATACCCCGTCACAGACACATACCAACCCGTTTGCGAAGGTTGCCCCGCAATATTACCTAAATCAAGCCAAGCTGCGGTTACGCTCACCGACTTATTGGGGATCCAAGCCACAAACACATCACGCCAATCAGATTCTCCTAACCCTAGGTTATCGGCTTTTTGCCGATATTCAACGCCCACGGCCCACTGACGGCTAAGGAAAATAGCGCTACTGGCCTCTGCTTGCCACGGCGTTCCCTCATCGTTGCCGCCATAGCCTAAGATCCCCAGTTGATTTGCCTGAGAATGGCGCAAGGTGACATTCCAAAACCAGTTGTAGCCCCAAACGGCACCAAGGTGGAGTTTACTGGCCGCTAGGTAATAATCCGTGCCAGAGTCATCTGCGGCTCCAAGCAAGTTGGCCACCAGCGCATCGTCTAACGATTTGTGCTGAACTCCCACACTCAATTGGGGATAATCGCTGTAAACAATATCGCCATACAAACGCACTTTCGCGCCAACAATATCTTGTTCAATGGTCAGCCCTAACGCATCCACATCGAAATCTTGCTGAGCATAGCTAAGCTCAACGCGGTCAAACAGGTTCGCTTGAACGCCGCACACATCCAGTTGATAATCCGACAAGCTTGCCCGGCTACAAAAGCCAGACATGGACCACTCATCGTCCGATGCATACCCTGCCAACTGTGCCCAAGGCACAATGCCCCCGCCAGCACTGCCCTCCACTTGCGACACTCCGGGAGTTGCCAACAGCTTTCCTGTGGCCGCCCAAGCCGATTGCGTGCACAATAACAACAGTAAAAAGCAATTAACCCACTTCATTATAACTCCTAAGCCAGCTATCAAAGTCTGCCGCTTTTAACGGCTTACTTAAATAATACCCTTGAGCATAATCACACTGCATGGCATCAAGTAAATCTAAAGAGGCTTTGTCTTCCACGCCTTCTGCCACCACACTAAAGCCTAGCTGGTGACCCAGGGTAATGGTCGAGCGCACAATATGCTGATCTTTTTCGGATTGTGCGAGTTTTAAAATAAACACCTTGTCCATTTTTAACTCATCAATGGGCAACATTTTCAGTCGACCTAACGACGTTTGACCCACGCCATAGTCATCTAATGACACCTGCACGCCCAACTTTTTCAACGCCTGCAGCGCTAAAATGCCCTTTTCTTCATTTTCAATCATATCGCGCTCAGTGAGCTCAATGGTGATAAGCTCAGGTTTCACCTTCATGTCGCCAAGCAATTGCTCAAGATGAGGTAAAAAGTGTTTATCAGCAATATCTTGCGCCGAAACATTAATCGCCGCCTTAATGTTTTCACCCTGATGCAACCAGCGCGCTACTTGCGCAACCACCGTTTTTACCACCCACTGGGTTAAATCGACAATCAGTCCCGATTGTTCAGCCAGGTCGATAAATAACTCCGGCGACACCCACTCACCACTTTTACGCTGCCAGCGGATCAACGACTCGACTTTATCAATCTGCTCCGTTTTCATATTGAGCTTAGGCTGATACGTCATAAATAACTGGCCATCATCTTCTTGGATAGCGTGCTTTAATTCATCAATGATTTGCAAGCGCTCTAAGTGTGCTTCATCTTCACCGGATTGATAGTAATAGACATCGTGGCCGTCATGGGCGGCGGTATCTACTGCGATAAGGGCACGGCGTACCACATCTTCAGGGGTGTGGGCTTGCTTGGGGTAGTGCACCACACCAACACTAAAGTGCAACGCAATATCTAACCCTTGCACCACATAAGGCTGACACAGAGCGTCATGAAGCTTTTCCGCATATTCCACAATGCCTTGCACCGACTGCTGTGATTCGCTGGTAGCCTTTGCTTGATGAGCCACTAAAAACTCGTCACCACCAAGGCGGATATTTAAGCCAACCCCGGCACTATTGATGCTGGCGATGCGTTTCGCCACCACCTTAATACAGTCATCGCCAACCCGCGGCCCTAACTTATCATTAATATGGCGTAGGCCTTTTATATCAATGGCAATAAAATAATACTCTGCGCCGCTTTTCAGCATGCCATGCAACTTATCCAGCGCCGCATTGCGATTAAAAAACCCAGTTAGACTATCGTGACTGGCTTGAAAGCGAATTTTTTCTTCCCGCTCTTGGATGTTTTCACCCATGTCATTAAAGGCATCCACCAATTGACAGATTTCGCGAGCGGGTCGAGTTTCTTTTAACTTGGCTGAGTAATCACCGGTAGCAAAGCGTTTCGCCAATTCAGTAAGCTGACTCAGAGGTGTCGTCAGGTTTTTTGCCAGCACACCGCTGGTGATAAAACCGAGTAAAATCGTCACGCCACTCAGCAGTACAATGGTCAGCACCATTTTATCAAACTCTTGGTACTGGGTAGTTAAGTCGGCACTAAGTACCAAGCTAATGGCGTTGGATGCCAATGACGGCAAGGCCACTTCAGCACTTTGATAAACTGGGTACTCCCCCAACCAGCGTTGTGTTTTTTGATTTTCTAGGTACGAAAATAGGTCTTCGCCAGGAGGCAAAGCAGGTAATGAGCTGGCTTTGAGGTTATCGGCTTGACCGACAAAGCTGGTTTCCATGCCAGTTAATTCTTTTAAATCGTCGGTGACGGCCTCATTGACTTGAAACCCTATCACCGAATAGGCGATGGTTCTTGGAGCCCGTACCGGCAAAATAATCACTTGATAGAGCTGCTCATTTAACACCACAAAAGCAGAATGATCATTATGATCTTGCAGTGCGGTCATCCAACTCTGGGTGCCACTTGGAAAGTCTAGCCCCTCGACATTGGCAGAGATCAACTGACCTTTCACATCTAACAGCAGCATTAAATCTGCATCGATGCGGCGAGAATGGTTAAGCAGTACGCTGCCAATGGTTTGTGCATCTCGGGTAGCCACCGCTTGTTTAAAGCCAAAGTCAGCGGTAAGTACCGTGGCTGCGGTGACCAAAAGTCGCTCACGGGCTTTTAAGTATTGCTGATAGACATTTTGTGCGACTTGAATTTTTCGTTGTACTTGGGCTTGGTTAAATTGACTGGTAGACCACCAAAAGCTGGCCAAGCTCATCACTGCAGTGAGCAGAATAAGCACCACACACAAGCCTATAATTTTATTCTTAAAGCTATTATTCATTCATTGTTTCCAAAGCGCTCACCAAAGGTGTTTCTTGGCGCTGGAGGTTCGGTGTTCATCATCACTGTATGGCTATCAACACCACTTGGTAAAGTGACCGATTTACGGCTGGCTATTTCATCTTGTTGCTCTGGGTGCCATACCGTCACGCTATCCACATTGTGTGGTATTTGCACCACGCCCCGGGCATTGCTGATTAACACTTGGTTGCCATTAGAGACATAAATATAGCCCACCATGGAATCGTGAATATTGCACCCCAACACCACCACACCGGCATTATTAAATTGTAATGGCGCATTAGGCGTTCCGGCGTACAGTTTCAATTCAAACGGCTTGGTAGGGGAAAAAGAGTAAACGTGATGACGAATGTCGTCGCTATTAGGAAAATTAACTTGTTGGCCTTTTTGAATGGTGAGCACATAAGGCACAAATTGCTTATGGACTTGATCCATAATTGCAACTGAATCAGGTGTTTGCACCGGCTGTGGCAACTCAACCACAGCGTGTTGCAGCGGTTCACCACTGGCATCAGTAATCGTTAACTGTTTCGCGTTAGCGGTAAAGCCAACCACGGCCATCAGTGTCAGTAAAGCACAAACTAGCCGAGCTAGGACGGAAAAGCGCATTTCTAACTCTGTAAATTGCATTAGTTACCCTAAGTAAAAGAGACCTTAAGACTAATTGCAAGTGATTTAAGATATTTGCCCCAATATAGTTGATATTAGGGCAACTTTCTTAACTAGAATGACTTAAGCAATTAAGCCATAGTGTTTATCAAGAATGGTGATCACCTCTTGACGTGGATCGCTTGGGATTTCCAGCTGTTGACCGACGATCTTGCTAGCAATGCCCACATAGGTATCACTCACGGCCATCATCACCTCTTGGGGTAACTTGTACTCCCGAGCTAAGGCTTCGCGCTCATCCATACGCGCCTTATTCAATAACACATCACTGTCGGGCACATTGTTTATCAACAGCTGGCGGAAGCCCTCTTTCGAGTTTTCAATAATTTTGCCATCACGATAAGCCGGACCATCCCAAATACGTGATGAATCAGGAGTGCCAACTTCATCAATGTAAATAAGGCGCTCAGTGCCATCGCTGTCTTCGACATAACCAAACTCAAACTTGGTATCAACAAAGATTTGGTCAAGTTTCGCCAGCTCTTGACTGATAAGGTGAAACCCTTCGGTAAGCAGCTGTTCATACTTATCGACGTCAGCGGCAGATTTAAAGTTAAATGCCGCCAAGTTATCGTCAATGTTTTGCCGCGAGATATTGACATCGTCCACCGCAGGAACATCGTCCAGCCCAGTGATAATGCCCTTGGTAGATGGCGTGATTAGCACCTTATCTAGCTTTTGGTTTGCCACTAGTCCTTCAGGCAGTGTTAAGCCGCAAAACTCACGCACACCTTTGGCATAATCACGCCACATGCTACCGGTGATGTATTGCCGCGCAATGGCTTCAACTTTTACGGTGCTGGCCTTACGAACAATCCAAACGTAAGGGTGAGGAATATCAACAATGTGGTTACCCGCCAAGCCTGCTTGATCAAATAGTTTAAACCAGTGTGCCGCGACACTATTTAGGGCTATGCCTTTGCCAGGCACGCCATTTAAACCATTTTCGCCTTGCCAGATACAGTCAAACGCAGAAATGCGGTCAGAAATCACCATAATCGCTAATTCTGTGTCGGCTGGCACATCGTAGTTTTTCTCTGCAATTAGGCGGGCACTATCGGCGTCGGTTAGCCAATATACTGAACGTACTTTACCACTGTGAACCGCACCTTTAGTGCGGATAGGAAGATCGTCATTGACGTCTAAAACTTTGTAGCTACTCATTGTTACTCCGATGACAGGATGCGCCTTGCTAAAGGGCACAAAATAATGAGGGGGTTAGGCCCGCTATGATAGTCGAGCTGAGGAAAAATCACAATTTAACTTATTCGCTTGTTGCCCAACTTATGTTGGTTTTGCTTTTAGCACAATTGTTATACCATCACAGTACTGTTAAGTGGAAGAAACGTAACATGCTGACCATAAACCAATTGCAATTTACTTGGCCGGATCAAAGTGATCCTGTACTGGACATCGCACAGCTTACTATTGCACGCGGCGAACATGTGTTTTTACATGGCCCTAGCGGCAGCGGTAAGTCGACTCTATTGGGGCTGATAGCCGGCACGTTAGATTGTCAACGCGGCGACATCACCATCGCCGGTATGGCATTAAGTAAGCTCAATCGCGCACAACGCGATCGCTTTCGTGCCGATCACATTGGCACCATATTTCAAAACTTCAACTTACTGCCCTATTTATCTCCGATTGAAAATGTCACTCTAGGGTGTGAGTTTTCAAAAAAACGTACTCAAGTGGTGCAAGCTGAAGGACATACGCTAAAACAAGAGGCGCAGTCACTACTGACGGAGCTGGGGTTGGATGCCGCAACACAACAACGCAGTGTCGCCGAGCTCAGCATCGGTCAACAGCAGCGCGTTGCTGCCGCACGCGCATTTATTGGCCGCCCTGAACTTATTATTGCCGATGAGCCTACCTCGGCACTGGACGCCGATAGCCGTGATGATTTTATCAAGCTGTTGTTTAAGCTTGGCGCGGTATACAGCGCCACCATTATTTTTGTCAGTCACGATAAAAGCTTAGCGCCACTGTTCGATAAGCAACTCAGCTTGTTAGCGATTAACCAAGGGGGCAACAATGCTGCTTAATTTAGCCTACAAAAGCACCCTTAATCGTAAAGCCAGTGTCTTACTAACGCTTGCCACTATCGCCATCAGTGTGATGTTACTGCTCAGTGTTGAGCGAGTTCGCCAAGATGCCAAATCCAGCTTCGCCAATACCATTTCGGGTACCGATCTGATTGTTGGCGCCAGAACCGGCGATATTCAATTATTGTTATCCAGCGTGTTTAGAATTGGCCATGCCAATAATGCCGTGCAGTGGCAAAGTTATGAATACATCAAGTCGCAGCGCGGTGTCGCTTGGAGTATCCCAATTAGCCTTGGTGACAGCCATAAAGGCTTTGCGGTATTGGGCACCGATGATAACTATTTCAAACATTACCAGTATGCCAAAAAGCAAGCCCTTACCTTTGCCGCCGGACGGCCATTTCATAACGCCCAAGAGGTGGTATTAGGGGCCACCGTAGCCCAGCAGCTTGGCTATCAATTAGGTGAAAAAATTGTCATTTCTCATGGCATGGGCAATACCAGCTTTCACCACCATGACGACAATCCGTTGGTGATCTCCGGTATTCTAGCAGCCACAGGCACCCCAGTTGATAAAACCTTGCATGTGCCCTTAAGCGCTATTGAAGCCATGCATAATAACGGTCACCGTAGCTCAGGACGAATGATCAGCAAACCCGCATCCAATGACCATGACCATGACCATGACCATGACCATGACCATGAAAATCCTAATGAAGCGACGCGGTTAAACAACCTCGACACAGAGCCTGGTGATTTGATCGGCAACACCTCACAACTTACCGCGTTTTTGCTAGGATTTGACTCGCCACTGTATACCTTACAAGTACGTCGTAATATTAATCAATATCAGGTCGAGCCGCTGTTGGCCATTATGCCTGGGGTAACACTCAGAGAGCTGTGGGATATGCTCGACATTGTAGAGAAAATACTGCTGCTGATTAGCCTTGCTGTGGTGCTTATCAGCTTGCTCGGTATGCTCACCTCCTTGCTTGCCACTCTAAATCAACGTCGCCGAGAATTGGCTATTTTGCGTTCGGTGGGGGCAAGACCTTGGCATATTTTTGGCCTGCTGATCAGCGAAGCGATATTTATCACCGTGCTTGGCTGCCTGGCCGGCGTGGCACTGCTTTATATCTTACTGCTGGCTGCACAAGCGGGCTTGCAAAGCCAGTTTGGTATTGTCCTTAGTATCAATGCCCTCACAGGGTATGAACTTACCTTGCTTGGCGGTATTATAGTGGCAGGTACAATCATCGGCGCGATCCCCGCCGCTCGAGCTTACTTTTACTCGCTTGCCGATGGCATGCAAATCAAAACATAAGAGGACCAAGATGCAGTTAAAGGTATCGACTCAGCTTTTATATAGTGTGGCGCTGCTGCTTGCCACCTTGTTTACTACCGCTGCACAAGCGGCGCCAGCAAAAGAAATCTTTTGGGAAGATCTGATCCCCGAAGGACATGTGCAGATCAGCAATCAAGATGCTGCTAGCCACGAAGGCGCTGAGCAAAACTGGGTGCAACCAGACTTAGACGCACCTGTGGTGAAAGCACTTGATGGCAAAGAAGTAAGCTTACCTGGATTTGTGGTGCCTCTAGAAGGCGACAGTGAAGTGATCACCGAGTTTTTATTGGTGCCTTATTTTGGTGCTTGTATTCATGTGCCACCGCCACCACCTAACCAAATTGTGCATGTCAAAATCAAAGGTGGTGTACCAATCGAAAGCCTTTACGATGCCATCACAGTGACTGGAACCATGCAGGTGGCGACATGGAAAGGCGAGATTGCGCAAACAGGCTATATGATGCAGGCCAAGGGCGTAGCGCCCTTTGAACTGTAACTCAAACCGTTAATAAAGCGCAGCTCTCGGCTGCGCTTTTTTGTACCGTTTCGCTTTATTAAGTGGCCTACCTTGGGCGGGTATAGATGCGGGTTAGAATGATTTCTAGCGCTGACACTTAGGGCAGTAAACGGTACTACGTTGACCTAGACGGATCTCTTTGAGCGTGGTGTCACACTCACTGCAAGGCTCTCCTTTACGGCCATACACTAATAACTCCTGAGCAAAGTAGCCCGGTTTGCCATCACTTTGGGCAAAATCTTTAAGGGTGGTGCCGCCTTGTTTAATGGCCGCGGCTAGGGTGGCTTTGACTATCGGCACTAGGCGCTCATATCGCTGCAGTGAAATTTTTCCGGCTTCTCTTTTCGGATGGATCCCCGCTTTAAATAGGGATTCGTTGGCGTAAATATTGCCCACACCGACCACCACATGATTGTCCATAATAAACTGCTTGATGGCCTGTTTTTTACCACGGCTTTGGGCAAATAACGACGCTGCAGTAAACTCTTCAGTTAAGGGTTCAGGACCTAATTTCGCCAACACGCTATGTTGCTGGTCGATTTCCTGCCACAAAAACGCACCAAAGCGACGCGGATCATTGAGCCGTAACGACTTACCCGAGTCTAATTTGATCTCAATGTGATCGTGTTTTTTCAGTTCTTCATGGCAATCAACCACACGCAGATTACCTGACATACCTAAATGGAGAATGGCGGTACCTTTGCTGGTCTCCAGCAGCAAATACTTCGCGCGGCGCTTCACTGCCAACACCCGCTCACCTTGCAACAGCTGCACTTGCTCCGGCACCGGCCATCGCAACTGCCCATTATGAACACACACTTGTTGGATAACTTGTTGCTCTAAATAGGGTTTAATACCTAATCGACTTACTTCAACTTCAGGTAACTCTGGCATAAGGGGGCTTATCTCTTAATCATTAATTGCTAATGGCTATCGGTAAAAATAACGCCTGTGCTTGGGCAGGCTCAAGTTCAAACCAACGCTTACCGCGCTTATCAAATAGGTAGTAATGCTTACCTTCGCGAAATAGCTGGTAACTCAAAGGCAGCTCTTCTGTGGCAAGCCAAAACCGCGCCACCGTAATTGCTTGGTTATTCAGTTGGGGGGCTTGGATCACTTGCACTTGCAGTTGCTGCCACTTGGCTATTAACTGCTGCAACTGCGCTGTTGCATAGCTATCATCGCTGTGTTGCGGTAACTCTATACGCCAGCTCGTACCAATGCGTTCAATTTTGTAACCGGGAAAGGCCAACGCCAAAACAAAGCTCTGCTCTGGTAACACCGACTCCACCTCCAACGCTTCATCACTGGGGTTCAGTTTGTAGTGCAAACCATTGAGAAAGAAAATCATCAGCAACATGGAAAAGATGACCACATTGTTCCAAGCCTTGCGGCTCATTTTTACCATGCAACACACTCCTGCGGTTAGTTCCTTGTTAGTGTATAAAAAAAGCCGCAACAGCAAAAGTAAGTAACAAAACAACTTCTCTGTGCAGCGATAGCTGACTTTAGTCTAATAGCAGCAAAAACTCCCCGTTTGGACACAGGTAAAACTATTAAACTGCGCTTTTTATTTGCTAGAATGAGGGCAAAATTTTAAGGAGTTCCGTCCATGGCAATGTATGTAGTGGGTCACAAGATCCCTGATTCAGATTCAATCTGCGGCGCAATTGCGCTTGCGCATTTAAAAAACCAAATTGGCGAAGAAGCCATTCCAACGCGTTTAGGCGAAGTGTCACCTGAAACGCAGTTTATTCTTGACCGCTTTGGTTTTGCGGCGCCTGAGCTCAAAATGAGTTATGCCGGCGAAGACGTTTACATCGTCGACCACACTGAAAAAACTCAAGCGCCAGACGACATCGACCAAGCCACAGTAGTCGGTGTGGTTGATCACCATAAGCTTGGCGACTTAACAACGTCAACGCCACTTGAGTGCTGGATCCGCCCAGTTGGCTGTAGTAACACCATCATTAAAATGATGTATGACTTTTACGGTGTTGAAATTCCAGCCAATATCGCTGGCATCATGATGTGCGCGATTTTAAGCGATACCGTTATCTTCAAGTCACCCACGTGCACCACAGCCGACATCAAATGCGTTGAAGCCTTAGCAGAAATTGCCGGTGTGGATGATGCCGAAGCACTGGGTATGGAAATGTTTAAAGTGAAGTCGGCAGTGGATGGCACGCCAGTACGTGACCTCGTTATGCGTGACTTTAAAGACTTCAACATGAATGGCAACCTCGTTGGTATTGGTCAGCTAGAAGTGGTTGATTTAAGCGTATTTGATGACATTAAAGAAGACCTTCACGCCGATATCGCTAAGCTAAAAGCAGAAGGCGATCGCCATACGGTGATGCTGCTACTAACAGACATCATGAAAGAAGGCTCACAAGTGCTTATTGCATCTGATGATGAAGCCATTATTGCCAACGCCTACGAGGTGACGACTGAAGCAAGCCAAGTGTGGCTAGACGGCGTATTGAGCCGTAAAAAGCAAGTGGTTCCGCCATTGCAAGACGCCTTTGCCAGCTAAAATGAGATGCCGAAGTGAACGCTTCGGCATTTTTATTTATGCCGCCCATTCTTACCCTAGGCCTGTTTGCCGCCTATACTCACAACCTCAATGCGACCTGGCATCGCCACCATCTGATCCAAGTCAACCTCGCCAATGGCGATTGCGATACGCACTTACCTGAGCAATTCATCACAGGTGCTAGCGTTATTAACAGCAATGTCCTTCACCGTGTCAATATGGCGGCAGGATGGGTGCTATTAGTAGAGCCGCAAAGCCATTACGGGCAACAGCTTAAAGCCAGGTTACAACAAGCTAATGGAATGAAAGTGGTGCTCGAGAGCGTGGTCAACGCCGACATGCAGCTCAGTGATTTGACAAGCGTACTAAAGCTCAGTGGCAGCAACCCGATGGCCACAGACTCCAGAATCGTTTCGTTATTACAACAACTTGATGCCTGTGCCAGTGGCCAAGCTTGCCTACAGCCTCAGCACATTAATGCCCGCGATGTGGCAGCAACATTATGCCTATCTGAAAGCCGCTTTTTACACCTATTTAAAGCCCAAATGGCCACCCCCTGGCGACCCTATATTCTCTGGCATCGTTTAACTTGCGCCATTAGAGCATTACAGCGAGGCGATAACCTCACTATGGCTGCAGCCATTGCAGGTTTTGCCGATAGCGCTCACCTTAGCCGTACCTTTAAACGCCAGTTTGGCTTAACCCCCAGTGAGGCATTACACACTCAGAGATAAAGCAAAAAGTCTGAAGTGTAGCCAGTTTATTCAAGCCACCACCCGCCCTCTTCACTCACACTAATAAAAAAGAGGAGCACACTTATGCAAACGTATTTAACCCCTACTCCATTAGTAGATTACCTTCACCCTGACATTCAACAACTAGCGAAATCCAAAGGCTGGAAGCAGTTAGCCCCCATTGCCGCCGCTAAACAAATTTATAATTTTGTTAGAGATAAAATTGCTTTTGGCTACAGTAAAAACGACCAGCAAACCGCCAGCCAAGTGCTAACGCAAGGCTATGGTCAATGTAACACCAAAGGCACTTTATTAGTGGCCTTGTTACGAGCCTGTGAGATACCCGCGCGCGTGCATGGTTTTAAAGTAAAGCAACAATTAAAACGCGGCCTATTACCAGCACCACTGCGACTACTGGCACCGAAAACCATTGTTCATAGCTGGGTGGAGGTGTGGCTAGACCAACATTGGGTAGAATTAGAGGGGTATATCATTGACTCGGCGTACCTTAAGCAAGTGCAGCGGCACTATCCACAGCAGCAAGAGTTTATTGGCTTTGGCATTGCCACCGCTTGTCTGCACAGCCCAGACAACCAGTTTTCATTGACGGGAAGTTATATTCAAAAGCTGAGTATTTGTGAAGACTTAGGGATATTCACTACCCCAGATGAGCTGTACCAGCGCCATCACAATTTAACCGCGCTCAGCGCTTGGGCTTATGCTTATCTACTGCGCCACTGGCTAAACATCAGAGTAAGAGCCATTCGCCGCCATGGCCCTACTGAGCGGCAATAACACAATTACGCCCTGCGGCTTTGGCTTGGTAAACAGCATGATCGACGGCTTTAAGAGCATGACTAAACGCCATATTGGTGTTCACTTGCCCAACCCCAAAGCTAGAGGTAATAAAGATTTCCCCGCTGGGCGTTGCAATGGCAGATTGCTGCAACACTTGACGCAGACGCTCAGCAATAATAAGGGCATCACCGGAAGCGGTGTTAGGTAATAACACCACAAATTCTTCGCCTCCTAAGCGGCACATGCAGTCTTCAAGTCGCAAAGTACTTTCGCACATTTGTGCAAAACGCTGCAATACTAGGTCGCCCACTTCGTGGCCATGAGTGTCATTGACTTCTTTAAAGTGATCAATGTCTAACATCATCACGCTTAAGGGATGATCAAAACGCGCATGGCGGCTGATCTCGCGCGCCGCACAGTCCATTAAGTAACGGCGATTTTTAAGGCCCGTTAATGGGTCTTTAAACGCCATATCGGTTAACTGTTGCTGCATTTGCCACAGCTCTTTCACCAACAACCTGCGACTGCAACAATCTGCAATCATTTCAGCAAAAGCAATTTCGTCCTTATGCCATTGCCTTACAGTGCCAAGGCCTTCACAGCAGACCACACCGTGAGGAATGCCATTCTTGAAAATTACCGTATCAAGCATAGTGACAATGTTGTTGGGAGTAAGGTAAGGGACTTCAAACTCTTGAGTACGCTCATCAATTCTTGCGTCATCTGCATTAATAGACTGGCCGCTATTAATCGCAGCAAAATAAGCGGGAAAATTTTGATATTGTAAGGTCGGTAACTGCTCAGGAATATCACCAGAGAGCCAGTCGGTGTTGGCCACATTCACTAGTTGCTGTGGTTGGTTTAAATCGTCAAACAACCACACCGTTACTCGACTGACATCCAGCGTTAATTTGCCTTCATCAAGAATATCGCTTAAAAAGCTTTGATGAGAGCCTGATACATCAAGCTCTTGTGAGCTTAATCGCCGCAATCTTTGAGTAACAGTACTGAAGTTCTTCAACATAATACGAAGAGAGTGCCTTTTTTGTTAGCTTAACCCGCAAAGTTCATTAAGCATAGTAGCAAATAAGGGGAAATCGCTAATAATCTTTGTATTTCACAGTGTTTCAACAAAATATGTGAATAATAAGGAGATCGACCAGCTCTGTGCCAAAAAGCACATGGTACTAGACGAGATGATGCAATAATCATCCCACCTAGGTTAAATTAAGGGAGGTATTTGGCGAGATATTTCTTAAACACCGGATCGCTGGCCGCTAACTCTTGCTGTTCCGCCATGATCTCCTTTAGCATCTCTTCTGAGGTCAAAGGGTTGGCTAATACAACCCGAAACACCACCGTAGGCTGGTGATCGTACTGCTCAGGTGTCAGCCGAGTTCGAGAAACAAACGAGCGCCCCGCCTCACGTTGGCGTTTTTGCATGCTAGCGGTGAAACGATTGAGCGCAGCATAGATGTCTATTTTTTCTTGTTCATCGGCTTTGGCGATGGCTTGCTTGATTGGCTCAGGCACATAACGATAGGTAAGAATACATAGTTCAGGTTCTGAGATCAGCTCAAAATCCGCAGTTTGCTTGATCAATTCTGCAAAATAACGCGCCTTTTCAATGCCCTTATCAATCAGCATTTCATAACCTTGCCGCCCTATCACTCGCAAGCAAGCATGAACCAGCATCGCCATGCCCGGACGACTGCCTTCTAAGGTGTGACTGCCTAAGTCTTTCGAGCCTTTACGGAGAATGTACTCGGCATGATGTTCGATGGCGTCAGAAGCGGCGGGGTCTTTAAATAACACCATGCCCGCGCCCATTGGCACATACATTTGTTTGTGGGCATCTATGGTAATGGAGTCTGCCCGCTCAATGCCATTGAGTAAATGACGATTATTGTTAGACAGTAAAGTGGCTCCACCCCATGCGGCATCGACGTGAAAATGACAGTCTAACTCGGTTGCTAAATCGGCCATGTCGTGCAATGGATCGATGTTACCGGTTTCCGTGGTACCAGCCACGCCCACCAAAGCCATTACCTTGATCCCCTGCGCTTGTAGCTGCTGCGCCTTTTCACGCATGGCAGCAACATCTACGCGGTTATCACTGCCTGTGGGGACTGAAATAAAATTATCGCGCCCCAAGCCTAAGACATCGGCGGCTTTGCCTAGTGAATAATGGCCGCGCTCAGACACTAATACCGCCAGTCCACGGTAGCCATAGTGCAACATAGCAGCCACCATGCCCTGAGCTGCAATGCCCTTAAACTCGCCATCGGCTTTTAATAAGCGGTTTCGTGCAATCCACAGTGCAGTGATATTCGCCACCGTGCCTCCGGAGCAAAAAGCCCCTAACGAGGTTTTAGCGCTGTGCATCCACTTATCGTAAAAGGCATCGCTTTCACCATAAGCAAGGTGATGCATCATGCCCAACACTTGACGTTCAAGTGGCGTAAAGGCTTTGGAGGTTTCGATCTTAACTAGGTTTTGATTCAGCCCCACCATGAGCTTTGATAAGGGCAACACAAAATGCGGCAGTGCCGAGGTCATATGGCCAATAAAGCTAGGTGCTGCGGTGTGCACCGAATGCGCCACCAGCTGCTCCATAATATCTTGTGCGTAGTCAGAGACAAACATCGGCACTTCTGGGATCACCGCAGACTGGAAATCTTTTTCGATTTCGTGCAATGGCTTTTCGACGGCCGCTATGTTTTCATTTAAAAAGCCAGCCAAATTGCTCGAGATTTCTTGCTCGATTCTGCTTAAGGTTGAATCTGGTGCTTCAGGCACAGTAAATATACGCATTAAGCTTTCTTCAGATGCAACGGCACAACGCTTTGGACCCATCAATACTACCTAAACATCAAACAGTGCAGGATAATAGCGATTGCCGCGATGCTCATTAGGCACGTAAAGTACAACCGATATTGCTGACACAAGAGATTATGAACTATGAAATGGCTAACTTTACTGTAAAGAAAGAGAATTGTCTTGTTTTGTCGCCTTAATTTTCACGATACCTTGACAATTTAATGAAATTACAGCGAAAGTTAAGTGATATTACGTCATTAATCATTGTTTTACATAACTAGATACAATTGCACATCCGGTTAAGGTATAAGTACGCAACGCCATCAAGCCCGCTTGCGCTGCAGCAATTGTGTTAGCAAGATGGCGATTATGTAGTATGGTTATAATAGCGTACGCACGATGACTGATTTAAACGCGGAGGATTAAACTCTGCGCACACCTGCAAAGGTAAAGGACTATCATGAATACTCGGAGCTTGGCTCAGCCGTTAAAGTCGCGCTTAAAGCGCCCCAACCACTTTTTTAAACCGGTTAACAATTGGCTGGGGTTTACCACTCGATTGCCATCCGCTTGGTTGCTATTAGCTTCGGTGGTTTTTATTGCCGCGCTATCCACCTATGTGGTCGCCAGTTATTACGAAACGCGCAGCGATATTATGGCGCGTATCGATGCCCAACTGATTGATGCCGCACAAAGTGCTAATGTCATTGTCGGTCAGCAGTATCATCAGCAGAGCGACTCTGTGTCGCGTGAACAGTTTCAGAAAAAAAGCCAGGAACTCACGCAATTAGCCAAAGCATTAGGGGTTGAATACGTTTACACCATGGAGCTGAAACCGCCCCATGTGCATTTTACCGCCTCAAGCTTTACCGCCAAAGATATTAGGCTAAATCGCCTCACTCAATATCATGATATTTACTCTGAAGCCTCGGTTACGCTAAAAAGTGCATTTCACTCCACCGAGCCAGTATTTGAAGTAGCCCAAGACCAATGGGGCTACTTCAAAAGCGTGTTTATTCCCTTTGTGCTCCCCGACGGCAGTACCTACATTGCAGGCGCCGATATTACCATCCATGATTTAGAGTCGCGTTTACATGCCAGTGTGGTGGCCGCCGCCATCGATGCCAGTTTCTTTTTAGTGCTGTTTTTAGTGGTGATGAGTTTGTACTTTATCTACTACCGCAAAACCTTAACCACTGACAGCCGTACTGGGTTTGGCAACCGTATCGCCTTGCAGCAAGCCCTTAAGAACTCCAAGTCACCGCACCTGTGTTTGAGTGTTGTTTGGGTAAAAGAACTTGAAGATATTATGAGCTTTTATGGCACTGAGGTAGGAGATAATATCATGGCTAAAGTCATGCATTACTTTGCTGAGTTTACCCAACCTTTTGCAGTGTATCGCGTCACTACCTCAAAATTAGCGCTATTAACTAGTGTTGAAAATGGCGAGCGCTTTTTGGCTAACTTAAGCGAGTCTTTTCCTAGCACCAAGCCCATTTATGAAGCGCCACACTTATACGTAAACCTATATGCGGGTGTTGCTAAAGGGAATTGCGCTCTACTGCTAGAAAATGCTTTTTTAGCACTGCGACAAGCACAGCAGCAAAATCTAAGTGTGTGTTATTTTGATACCCAACGGCAGCTCAATCCGCAACAGCAAGTAGAAAATTTACGTTTAACTCGATTACTGCAGCATGCCTGTGAATCGGATCGCATTATTCCGTTTTACACCGCCAGACGGGCCAGCTTTGATCAAAATAACTTGCAGTATTTTTGCACAGCCAGAGTCTTAAATGAACATGGCGCCATTATTGATATCAATGAGTTTTACCCAGTAATACAGCAGCCTAAGCTACACGGACAAATAACCATGAAGCTGTTAGAGCTCTGCTTTACGCGGTTTCGTAAAAGCAACCACGCTTGGGCACTAACACTTAGCCACAGTGAAGCCGCCGACCCTGAATACTTTGACTTTTTGTGCCAGCTGCTTAGACGCTATCCACAGCCCCAGTTAATCACATTCGAATTTGATGAAAGTGACGTATTAAAAAACTTTAGCGACATGAGTTTAATCATGCAATCGCTTAAAACCAAGGGGGCTCAAGTTGCGGTCAGTGGAGTAAACAGCGGCTTTTTAACCGTTAGCCGCTTACTAAAGCTGCCTCTGGATGCCATCTGCTTAGATGAGGGAAGCTGCGAACTGCTGACTGAAGACCCAACGTTGCAAAGCTCCATAGCCGATCTGGCCAAACATTGTAATGCCAAGCGCATCACTTTAACGGTAACAGGGGTAAATTCAAGTAAGCAAGCGGAAGTGTTAATTGCACTGGGCGTCACCCGGCTGCAAGGTGACTGGGTAGCTAAGCCCAGCGGTCACATTAATATCGACACCAATGCAGTGCACAATTAAACGTCGCTGCCAGACATCGAGCTGGCAGCATATGAGCTTACTTGGCTGACTCAAGGTTAACACGAAGGCGAGTACTCGATTGGCCACTGGCCCAATACTTGCGTTCAAACGGTGTGATCGCTTCATCACTACTGTAGGGCTCAACCTCGGCGTTAATGTTGCAAAGCGCTAATGCGCGAGCAAACTCTTTGATATAAATATCCCAATTACTGCGCAGCTCCAGCTGACCACCCAGTTTGATAATAAAGGGGAATACCGCACTGCCATGCCAACGTCTACGAATGTGCTTGGCTTTGGGCCAAGGGTTGGGGTAGAGCAAGTAATGATGGCTTATCTGCCATTTTGCCGCCACAGCTAAGCGCCAAAAGTCATTGAGGTCGGCCTGAACCAGCATGTATTGGCCTTGCTCCGTTTGCTTATACTCAACGTCGTGTTTTTCCAAGCGATGCGCTGACTTATCAATACCTATGATTAAGGCATCTGGGTGGCGCTTGGCTAAATTAGCCGTGCTCTCACCAACCCCGCAGCACGAATCAAGAATAATAGGCCCAGTAAATGCCTGCACTTGCGCATTCACTTCATCAAAGGCCGTTTGCGTGTGGGCGGCAATGGGCTTTTTAAACTCAGCTGCCACATGCTTTAGCACTATGTCATCCAGCTTGTCGTGCAGGCCTTGCTGATTGGTGGTAATAGAACGAGAATTTGCTTCTGTCATAACCTAACTTTATCTAAGGTTGAATGGTGACTAGTTTACCCGAATTTATGTGATTGCGCTGCCGTGATGGCACCCAGCAGCACAAACCTTTTAGTGTCTTAGGCCAACGCCTCGCTTGATCAGCTGTAGGGCAACAAAGAACAAGCCACAAATAAATACGCCTAGCACAGAGAACGCCACGGTAATATCCACATCCGACACCCCTAAGAAGCCAAAGCGAAAGGCGTTAACCATATAAATGATCGGGTTGATCTGCGACACTCCCTGCCAAAACTCTGGCAGCAAAGTAATAGAGTAGAACACGCCACCTAGGTACGTCAGTGGGGTTAACACAAAGGTTGGAATAATGCTGATGTCATCAAAGCTATTAGCGAACACCGCATTGATTAAACCGCCAAGGGCAAATACCGCCGAGGTTAAAATCACCGTCAGCACAATCACCGCCAAATTATGAATTTGAATATCAACAAAAAATAAACTCACCAGTGTCACTAACAGCCCTACCAACATGCCACGAGCCATTCCTCCGCCCATGTAACCCAACACAATAATATAGTTTGGCACGGGGGCTACTAATAGCTCTTCAATGCTCTTTTGAAACTTTGTGGAATAAAAGCTCGAAGCCACATTGGAGTAGGAGTTGGTGATCACCGACATCATAATAAGGCCTGGGACAATGAACTCCATGTAACTAAAGCCACCCATTTCACCAATGCGCGAACCGATGAGGCTGCCAAAAATAACAAAGTACAATGTCATGGTAATGGCCGGTGGCACTAGGGTTTGCACCCAAATACGCAAAAACCGAATACACTCTTTAATCCAAATACTTTTTAACGCGACGCCGTATTTAAACACGATTATGCCCCTCTCCCCTGTTCTAATAAGCCAACAAATAGTTCTTCTAGGCGGTTGGCTTTGTTGCGCATACTTAATACTTGATTGCCTTGCTCAGATAGTTGTGCAAAGACACCATTCAGACCTTGTGACTTGGCCACTTCCACTTCAATGGTGTGGTCATCAACCGTTGCAAAGTCATAACCGTTTAATGTCACCGGCTGCATTGGTGGCTTGAGATCCAATACAAAGGTCTCTTTATCCAGCTTCGCCAACAGTGCTTTGATGGTGGTGTGCTCGACAATAATGCCTTGGTCGATAATGCCAATATTGCGGCACAATAGCTCGGCCTCTTCGAGGTAGTGGGTGGTTAAAATAATGGTCACACCCTGCTGGTTGATTTCACGTAAGAAATCCCACATAGAGCGGCGCAGTTCGATGTCGACCCCAGCGGTAGGCTCATCCAAAATCAATAACTTAGGCTCATGCATTAAGGCTCTGGCAATCATCAAGCGACGTTTCATACCACCCGATAAGGTTCTCGCCTGCTTGTCTTTTTTATCAAATAAGCCTAATTGCTTGAGGTACTTTTCGGCACGCTGATGCGCAAGGTCACGAGGCACACCATAGTAACCGGCTTGGTTAACCAAGATTTGGTTTAAGGTTTCAAACTGGCTAAAGTTAAACTCTTGCGGTACCAAACCTAAATGAGACTTAGCGGCCTCTAAGTCGGTGTCTATGCTGTGACCAAACACCTCAACGCTGCCTGCGGTTTTGTTAACCAAAGACGCAATTACCCCAATGGTGGTGGATTTACCAGCGCCATTTGGGCCTAGCAAAGCAAAAAAGTCCCCTTCTTGGACTTCCAAGTCAATGCCTTTAACGGCTTCAACACCGTTGCTATAGACCTTTCTTAGGCCTTTAATATTCAGTGCTACTGTCATCTTGTTATTAGTCTCCATAGCCCCAGCGTTTCGCTAGCTGGTGTTCAATATTGAGATGGTCTAATATTCTTGCCACCATAAAATCCACGAGATCGTCAATGCTTTGTGGTTGGTGATAGAATCCGGGTGCAGCTGGCATAATGGTGACCCCCAGCTGGCTAAGCTTGAGCATGTTCTCTAGGTGAATTGGGCTAAAAGGCGTTTCTCGCGGGACTAAAATAAGCTGTCCGCGCTCTTTAATCACCACATCCGCCGCTCGCTCAAGTAAATTATCTGAAGCGCCTAAAGCAATCGCCGAAACACTGCCGGCACTACAAGGACACACCACCATTTGTTTTGGCGCCGCTGAGCCCGAAGCCACCGGACTAAACCAGTTATCTTTACCAAATACCTGTATTTGCTGCGGCTGCGCTTTAAATCGAGCCGTTAGCTGCTCACTGGCTTTTAGTTCATTGCCCGACAATTTTACCTTGGACTCGGTGTCGAGCACCACCCGTGCGGCGCTCGAGATCAGCACGTACACTTGATAGTTTAACGACACTAAAACGTCTAGCAAACGCAAGCCATAAGGCGCGCCCGATGCGCCACTAAAAGCCAAGGTAATTGGCCCTTTAAAGTTTTGTTCTGTCATAACTTATTTCTTTAATGCGGTTAAAAGTTTGTCGTGAATGCCAGCAAAACCACCATTGCTCATGATTAACACATGCGACTTGCCAGATTGCTTAGCAATTACCGCATCGACTATGTCGTCAATGCTGTTAAAGCACTGGCGCCCGGCCTGCTCGGCGTGCGCTCTGAGCGACCAGCTTAGCCCGTCAGGTTCGTACAAAAAGGCCTCATCGGCAGCATCAAGTGAAGCCAATAAGGTGTCTTGGTGAACACCTAACTTCATGGTGTTGGAGCGCGGCTCTAAAATAGCAATGATCGGCTCCTCGCCCACTTTAGCTCGCAGCCCCGCCAAGGTGGTTTTGATGGCGGTTGGATGATGGGCAAAGTCGTCGTAAACGGTTACGCCATTGACTTCGCCTTTTATTTCCATGCGGCGTTTGGGTGATTTAAATTCACTTAAGGCAGCAATGCTGACACTGACCGCAACCCCTACGTGACGGGCTGCAGCTATGGCCATCAGGGCGTTTTTAACATTGTGCACCCCAATGGCATCCCAGTTCACTTGCCCTTGGCTTTCGCCATGCAGTAATACTTCAAACACCGAACCATCTTCCTTGAGCAGATTATACGACCACTCTTTACCCAGCGATTCCTGCTCACTCCAAAATCCTCGTGCCACCACCTCTTGTAACGCGACGTCATCGGCAGGATAAATGGCTTTGCCTTGTCCTGGCAGGGTACGAATGAGGTGATGAAACTGGGTTTGAATGGCCGCTAAGTCTGGGAAAATATCGGCGTGGTCATACTCTAGGTTGTTCATGATCAAGGTGCGCGGCAAATAATGAACAAACTTACTGCGCTTATCAAAAAAGGCGGTGTCGTACTCATCGGCTTCAATGACAAAAAATGGCGTATCTGACGTGCGTGCCGACACGCCAAAGTTTTGTACTATGCCGCCAATTAAAAAGCCCGGTCGCAGCCCTGCATATTCTAGCAACCAAGCTAACATGCTAGCTGTAGTGGTTTTACCATGGGTACCTGCAACCGCTAATACCCAAGCATCACGCAGTACGTGTTCTTTTAGCCACTCAGGTCCAGAGGTATAACGTAAGCCTTTTTCTAACACATATTCGACACAGGGATTACCACGACTCATGGCGTTGCCAATGATCACCACATCGGGTTCATCCGCCAATTGCGCCGGGTCGTAGCCTTGAGTGAGCGCAATACCTAGCGACTCTAATTGCGTGCTCATGGGCGGGTAGACATTTTGATCTGAACCGGTAACTTTGTGACCCAGTGACTGGGCAATGGCGGCGATGCCTCCCATAAAGGTGCCGCAAATCCCTAAAATATGTACATGCATGCGTAATTGTTCTTTATTTCTTCATTGCACTCTAGATTAACATACTCAGCTTATTGGTGGCTGACTTTATTGTTGACTGTAAAACATTACAGTGCAGACAAAAAAATACCAGCCGTTGGCTGGTATTCATCGTCAGTATAGGACAAGTTACGGGCCGCGAGTTAGGCTACCCCGTAATTATCACGGTACGCTTTTACCGCATCTAAGTGCTCAGCCATGTCGCCTTGCTGCTCAAGATAGGTAATTAAATCAGCCAGTTTCACAATGGATACCACCTGAGTATTAAAATCGCGCTCTACTTCTTGGATCGCAGAAAGCTCGGCTTTGCCTTTTTCTTGGCGGTCTAGCGCGATGAGTACACCCGCTAAGTCGGCGCCATTGGCAGCAATAATTTCCATGGACTCGCGAATAGCAGTACCTGCGGTGATCACATCATCCACCAGCATAATACGACCTTCAAGGGCACTGCCCACTACATTGCCGCCTTCACCGTGCTGCTTTTTCTCTTTACGATTAAAGCAATAGGGTACGTCTTTGTCGTGGTGATCAGCGAGTGCAACCGCAGTGGTGGTAGCAATTGGAATGCCTTTGTAGGCAGGGCCAAATAGCACATCAAAAGCAATGCCAGCGTCTTCTAGCGCAGCGGCATAAAAACGCCCCAAGCGCGCCAAATCACGACCGGTATTAAACAACCCAGCGTTAAAGAAGTATGGACTGGTACGGCCTGACTTCAGAGTAAACTCACCAAACTTAAGCACTTGTTTCTCAAGTGCAAATTCAATAAATTCTTTTTGATACTGTTTCATGTTGTGCTGCCCGTGTGATTACGCTAACGCTTGCTTTTGTAGATCGATGATTTCGCGAATAGAGTGCTTAGCTAAGCCCAATAGCTCATCCAACTCTTCAAACGAGAAAGGTTCGCCCTCTGCTGTGCCTTGTACTTCAATCAGTTTACCGGTTTCTGTCATGATGACGTTCATGTCGGTTTCAGCTTCTGAATCTTCTAGGTATTCTAAGTCGGTGATTGGCTCACCCTTGTATACCCCAACAGAAATAGCCGCAATCATAAACTTAAGCGGGTTAACGTTAATCATGCCTTTAGCACGCATATGCGTAAGAGCATCAACTAACGCCACACAGGCACCGCTAATGGAAGCAGTACGTGTACCACCATCGGCTTGAATAACATCACAATCGATAGTGATGGTGTTCTCGCCTAACGCTTTTAAGTCAACCGCGGCACGCAATGCGCGAGCGATTAAGCGTTGAATTTCCATAGTACGACCGCCTTGTTTACCGCGCGCCGCCTCACGATTATTGCGAGTATGTGTAGAACGCGGAAGCATGCCGTATTCTGCCGTGATCCAGCCTTTGCCTTGGCCTTTCATAAAGCGTGGCACACCAGCTTCTACCGACGCTGTACACAGCACCTTAGTATTGCCAAACTCAACCATCACTGAGCCTTCAGCGTGCATTGTATAGTTACGTGTAAAAGTAACTGGCCTGATCTGCTTTGCTGTTCTTTCGCTTGGACGCATCCACGTTCTCCCATCATCAAAATTTGCCGTTCATTATAAAGGGATCGC
Organism: Pseudoalteromonas 'SMAR'; assembly: GCF_048515945.1. Taxonomy (NCBI): domain Bacteria; kingdom Pseudomonadati; phylum Pseudomonadota; class Gammaproteobacteria; order Alteromonadales; family Pseudoalteromonadaceae; genus Pseudoalteromonas; species Pseudoalteromonas 'SMAR'. The sequence goes on along the minus strand of NZ_JBLWMW010000002.1, from coordinate 1,101 downwards.
CGGCACTATGCCACGCGATTGCCGGAAAAATAAAATTCACTTTAGAGCTGTGTGGAAATTCGGCTATAATGGCCCGGTTAAACTAAGTTAATTTAGGAACTTTATATGATCCATAGTATGACCGCCTACGCCCGCAAAGAAGTGAAAGGTGATTGGGGCACTGGGGTTTGGGAAATTCGTTCGGTTAATCAACGCTACCTTGAAACCTTTATCCGCGCACCAGAACAATTTAGAGGCTTAGAGCCAGTAATACGCGAACGCCTGCGCAAACACTTACAACGCGGCAAGGTCGAAGTATTCCTAAAGTTCACCGCCAACCCAGCTCATGTTGGTCAACTGAGCGTAAACGACTCATTAGCCAAACAGCTGGTTGAAAGCGCCAAGTGGGTGCAAACGCAAAGCGGTGGCGACATCAACCCAGTAGACATTTTGCGCTGGCCAGGAGTGATGGAAGCCGAAGAAATCGACTTAGACACCGTAAATGGCGCCCTGCTTAGCGGCTTCGATGAACTGGTAGAAGACTTTAAAGCGGCCCGCGCCAGCGAAGGTGAAAACCTAGAAACCATGCTCACCACCCGCCTTGATGGCATTTTAGAGCAAGTGGCCATTGTCGAAAGCCACATGCCAGAAGTGGCCAAATGGCAGCGCGAAAAACTCTCGCAAAAGCTGGAAGAGCTGAGCGTAGACGTGGACGAAGGCCGCCTAGAGCAAGAGCTCATTTATCTAGCGCAAAAGCAAGACGTTGCCGAAGAAATGGATCGCCTCAAATCGCACGTAAAAGAAACCTACAAGATCCTCAAAAAAGGCGGCGCCTGTGGCCGACGCCTCGACTTTATGATGCAAGAATTCAACCGCGAGTCTAACACCCTAGCCTCGAAGTCTATCAACAGCGACATCACCAACGCCGCCGTTGAACTTAAAGTGTTGATTGAGCAAATGCGTGAGCAGATCCAAAACATCGAATAGGTTCCAGGGTAGAAAGTTACCCGTCCAAGAATGTCTTAGAAGCCCTGTTATTTGTTTGTAAATACAGGGCTTTTTATTTTTCCCGTCCAAATCGGTTTGCAGATGTCCGTTACCAGTTGCTGTTTAAGTGGTGGG